>JBBAAG010000020.1 GCA_041658405.1 Elusimicrobiota bacterium | reverse complement strand
GCCGGTGGAAAGCATTGCCGCGCCGACGTTCACGAGTTTGCCCGGCGCTAACACGTTGCTTAACCGGTCAACGTTTTTACATCCAAACTTCGGGATAATGTCTAAACACACATGGCCCGCTACTACTACTTTGTGGTTCTTCATAAATTCTGCCTTATTCCCCGTGTGTCTTTCTTCCTTTATTTAGACAATTGTAAACCTAAATTGAAAAACACGCCACTATTATCAATAGTAAATATATTAGAGTAAGTACGAAAATACCTATATGAAACTTGACCCATTAATGCTAAGTTTTTCCATTTAAAAAATTGCCACACATATTCAGCTAAATAACCCAGATCTTCCACTCGTGCTTTTTCAGTATTAACAGAATGATAAATTGATCGATTACTTTTTTGATATACAAAATCGACAAAATTATAATTAATACCGATAGCAATATATGAATTATTTCTAAAGTGATATGGCAATTTCATTGAAATTGTTAACACATTGCTGTCAGTAATATTGTAAGTATAGAATTCTAATTGTTCATTATAATAAAATGGCTCATAAAACTCCCCTTCAATACCATCAAATTGATAAGCTCCATCAAGTATTAAACCTATTTTGTGGTATCTACATTCATAAAATATATTAAAACTTTCTTTCCCAACAAAAGCGTTCAATAATACCAAAGGATTTGGATCTCCACCACTAGTAGGAATATGCCCTGGTCTGACACCTAACCCTAAACTGTAACCCAAACCAATACTATTAATTATCTTTTTGTAACTACTTATATCTTCTGCGACTTGTTTAGGTGGTTTAATTTGCACATCTTCTCCGGTAATGTCCATTATTTGTGCATATAACTTTCTATTATTCAAATCACTTTGTGTAACTGTTGTTGTATCAGTTTTTTGTTCACTGCTACTAACATTCGATTGTTGTTGCGTTTTACTTTCCGTCATCGTTACTTTTTTATCAGTACCCACGCCTTTACCAATGAATCCTGCTCCTATTACTAATAGTGCTACAACCATTAGAACCGCTGCATTCATTTCTCTATATTCCTCAAGTACGCTTCGTTTTTCTCACATGGCGGTAGATAAACAACCCTACCAACCCGACAAGTATGACAAGAACGACGATGTCCACTACCTTACTATACTTCATCACAGCGTCCCAGTGTTCTTTTAACACATACCCACACCACGCGAGGAATGTGTTCCACATACCCGCACCGATAACGGTGTAAATCCCAAACTTCACGAGGTTCATTTTCCCAACACCTGCGGGGATCGAGATAAGGTGGCGTACAATCGGGATGAACCTGCTGACGAAGATTGTTGCGTCGCCATACTTCCCAAAAAACTTTTCTGTAACCGCCAGTTCTTCCTCATCAAGTAGAAGATATTTCCCAAATTTATTTACAAACGGCTTCCCCCCGTACTTACCCATGAAGTATGACAGCATTGACCCAACGATACTCCCTAATGTACTCCAGAACGTTACTAATACAAACGTAAACTTCCCGTCGGAAATAAGGAACCCGGCAAACGGCATCACTGCTTCACTCGGGATCGGGAATACCATACTTTCCATTGTCATCAAAATAAACACGCTGGCATACCCAGTTGCGTCAATAAACTTTGTGATATACCCCGCAAGAAATTCTGTTAACCCCATAAAACAACGCACCTTTCTAATCAAAAACTCTAATTTTTTTATTAGCACCTATTAATATGTATTATAATATAAAAAGATACGTTTACAAAAGGACTTATAACTAAGATGACAAACTGGGAAGAAAAACGGTACTACAAACGCTATAACGCTGCGTTGCCGGTAGACATTATTTGTACAAAAACAAAAGCGTTGATCTCCCACGGTATTACCCGTAACATAAGTTTTGGCGGGTTAAGTATCGTTATTGAAAAAGAAATTGATGGAACACCAAACTACATTTTTGAACTAACCTCGCCAAAAGGGAAGAAAGTGTCATTAACCGGCACAATCTCGTGGAAACATCCGGAGTACCAAAAAATGTCATACGGCGTACAGTTCCACAACCTCGGGTTCTTCAAAACAATATCATTCAAATCGTTTATTGATGATATTACCAAGATGAACGGTTAACAATTAGCCTAATAGGAACAGGAGAAATATGTTATTATGAGAAAACTAAAAGCTGGAGTCTTAGGATTACGCCGCGGGATGAGTTACGCTACAAGTTTTAATGCGCATCCCAACACCCAGCTGGTAACCATCTGTGATTTCAGTAAAGACCGTATCTCCGCAGCAAAACCCAAACTCCCGGATCTTACTTTATATTCTGACTACGACAATTTTTTGGAGCACGATACTGACATCGTTGTTATAGCCGGGTATCTCCCGGACCATGCAAAACAAGCTATAAAAGCGCTTCACGCAGGGAAACACGTATTATCAGAAGTAACTGCATGTATGACACTTGGGGAAGCCGTGGCGTTATGCCGTACCGTAGAAAAAACCGGGAAAAAGTATATGATGGCAGAGAATTATTGTTATATGCCGCACATACAGGAAATGAAAGTGTTATACAAAAAAGGCGTGTTAGGCGAGTACACCTACGGTGAAGGCGAGTATATCCATGACTGCCGTCCACAATGGAAAATCCTTACAAACGGCCCAACACACTGGCGTAACTGGCTACCCGCATCGTATTACTGTACACACTCACTCGGCCCGATCTCGTGGATTACCGGAACACGAACCGTGAAAGTCAACGGCTTCTTTGTCAATAAAGGCATTGGCCAAACTGTTGGCCGGGTAGGCGATGACTGGGGTGTACTGATGTGCACAATGGACAACGGCGCGATCAGCCGTATAATCCCGTGGTCAAACGGGCCAAGGGATACTTTGTGGTACCGTATCTACGGCACAAAAGGTACGGTTGAACATAACCGTCTTACCGATAAAACAGTACTTAACGTGTTCACTGAAACCAAACCGTTACAGTTCAGTACCGATATCTACCTCGCGAAGTTCAAGAAGTACGCTGACCTCGCAGCACAAACTGGGCATGGGGGCAGCGATTTTTTTGTTACCCACGAATTTGTTGAGAGTATACTGAAAGACACAAAACCGCCGATTGATGTTTATGAATCCGTTGATATGACACTCCCCGGAATACTTGGGTACAAGTCAGCGTTAATGGGCAACGCTTCTCTTGAAGTTCCGGATTTCCGGAAAGAATCCGTCCGTAAAAAATACGAGAATGATAATTGGTCACCAAACCCTGCGGATAAAGATAAACAAGCGCATCAACCAAAACCGTCAATCCTGGGCGACATAAAAATCCCGGTAAAAGTTTATAAACAGATATATGAGTAGGAGTATAGCGTGAACGACAAACAAATCATTGCTCCGTTAGTTAACGAAATCCTGGCGCTTGCGAATGACAAAAAACAGGAGTACAAAAAAAAGTTGTGGGCAGGCCATCAGGCATTAAAGAAAACTGATAAAATCCCGGTCTGCGTGTATTACGAAGGCATACCCGATACTCATTGGAAGCTAATGCTCGGCGCGAACTTTCTCAAATGTAAAGACCGGTTCGCCCGCGGACTTGAGTCCGGGTTAAGAAAACGCCTTTGGATCGCAAACAACGTTCCCGACGACCATATCGTATGGCCGGAACTTACAGTATCCGCTATGTACAAAACCCCAATCTCCTGGGGAGTTGATCTTAAATGGGAAGGGTCGGAACACAGTGAAGATACCGACCTGGAAGCTAAACGTATCATTGCGATCTTCGGTGACGGTATCGATGTCAGTAAACTAAACTTTACCGACCAGGTAGTTGACAACGACGCAACAAATACACGGAAGGAACAAGCTGCGGATTTGGTAGATAACAGGCTAAGTGTAAATGTAAACTACGCGAGCACAGGATTTATCCCGTTCGACCTTGCGGTACGAATGTGCGGGATTGAAAATATGCTGTATAACGTCATTGACGCCCCGGATAAAGTTCATGCGTTGATGGACTATATAACGTCAGCGTTTGAAAAAAATCATATTAACCGTAACACAACCGGCGCGATCAACTGCCGGCCGGATCGTACCGGCGCATACGCGATAAACAATATGCGCGTACATTCCGCATACCTCGCACCGGATTTTAAGGACAGAAAACCCAACCTTACCGACGAATGGGTGTATATATCAGCACAAACATCCTCGGGGTTAAGCCCAACGATGTACAACGAATTTGTGCACCAATACAACTGCCGGCTTGCAAAGTATTTCACGAATAAAACCGTATATTACCACGGCTGTGAGTGTTTAGACAAAAAAGTGGATATCATATCCACACTCCCCAACCTGCGGAGGTTTCATGTATCCCCATGGTCAACAGTAAAAGTTGCAGCAGAAAAGTTCGGGGATAAGGTAGTTCTTGAAACACATGCACATCCCGGCAAAGTGTTCTTCGGGTATACAAAAGACGATATGAAGAAAGAAGTACAGGCAATCGTAGACACTGCGGGGACAACGAATATTGACATCAACCTCAGCGATATACATTCAATAAATAACAACCCGCAGTTGTTAATCCAATGGGCGGAAGCTGCACAGGAAGTTAGTAACCGGAAATAAGGAGTACTATTTTTTATGGCAATGACACCAAGAGATGTTATTAAAGGAAATTTAAATTTTACAAAACCTGACCGCATAGGATTAGCGTTTGACCGTAAACGGTTAAGTGATTTTTGCGGGGCAGGAATCGATACCAGCCTTATCTGGAAGAAACGTATGTGGGTAGAAAATAACAAACAGTTTTATGATGATGCCTGGGGCAACCTGTGGTACAGAATAGAAGGCATGAGTTCCGGCGGGGAAGTACACACGCCGGTATTGGACACTTGGGACAAACTGGCAACTTACAAACTCCCGGAACTTGATAAACCCGAATTATACGTAAAAACAAAAGAACGTTTTGCTAATGCCGGTGATAAATACCGGCTGGCATCACTACCCGGATTTCCATTCGCTATCTGCCGTTACATGCGTAAACTTGAAACATACCTTGGCGACCTTGTGCTTGAACGCGAAAATATTGACATCCTACACGACCGCGTAACAACGTTATTAGAGAAAGTTATCAAACGCATGGCGGAAGCCGGTGCAGACGGAATCTTCTACTGTGAAGACTGGGGCACACAGGAACGGTTACTCGTAAGCCCTGATATGTGGCGCGAGATTTTTAAACCGTTATATAAACGGTTATGCAAGGCCGCGCATGATAACGGGTTACATGTCCTCATGCATTCCTGCGGATACAACTGGCTGATACTTGACGACCTAGCAGAAGTCGGGGTTAACGCATTCCAGTTTGACCAACCCGAACTTTACGGGATTGAAAAGTTAGCGGAGAAACTCCAAAAACTGCATGTATGCTTATACTCCCCTGTCGATATACAAAAAACCATGCAGACTAAAGATAAAACCAAGATTGTTGCTGCAGCGAATAAAATGGTAGACAACTTCTTTGGCCCTAACGGCGGCCTGATTGCCAAAAACTATGGCGACCTAAAAGGTATCGGTATTACAGAAGAAGTTGATATGTGGGCGTATGAAACATTCCTTGCGCGATGCCAGGGACTAAAAAAATAATGGCCACACGGAAGATACGATACGGTATCTGCATAAATTCAGTCAACCATTCGTCAATACTTGAGAATACAGGGTATGATTATTACGAGTTACCTGTAAGCAGGCTAATAGGCCCTGAACTTGACGATCCCGGGTTTAAAACACTGAGAGAAGATGTTAACACACACAGCATATTTCCTGAAACATTTTACCTATTCATTCCCCCGGCATTACCACTAACCGGGCCGGACCGCGATAAAGCCAGGATTGAATCATATCTATCATTAGTACTCAACCGCATACATTTACTCGGAGGTAAAGTTGTGGGATTCGGTAGCGGCAGGGCACGCAGTATCCCGGATACAATTACACGGGAAGAAGGCATGCTGCAACTAACTGAATTCATGCGGACAGCAGCGGGTATTGCCGCGGGGTACGGGATCACCATAGCAATTGAGAACCTGGAGACAACAGAAACCAATGTTTTCACGGATATACACAGTATCGGGAAGTATATTAAAGAACTCGAACTTTTCAACGTTGGAATCCTTTTTGATATCCATCATTGTGTTGTACAAAATCAAAATATAGAAGATATCGCCAATTATGCGAGTTTTATTAAACACATACATATATCAGATACCGGACGGTTGAATCCCGGTACAGGACAGTATCCTATCCCGTGGTTGTTTGAAATATTAAACAATATTGGTTATACCTCCCGGGTTACATGTGAATGTAAATGGCAAAACTTTGAAACTGATATCAAACACACGATTGAGTACCTTCGGAACATAAACAAAGTGTGATAGTTACCCTTACTTTAAACTGATAAGGAATTTTTCCAGCCCGCAGATGACAGCCTCAGCCTGGCGTTTATGAAACTCTTTATCCACAAGCAATGCTTCTTCATAAGGATCAGTCATAAACGCTTGCTCCACAAGCATTGCCGGTATCCTGGTATCTCGTAATGGCGAGTAATTAAAATTACCAACCAGGCCAAAATCCCCGAGTTCACCGAGGTTCAGTAATTCTTTCCATATAAATTCCGCTAATGGTTTACAGTGAAGGTATTTATAATACGTACTCGTCCCAAGCCGGCGGTTGAACCCCACAGCATTACCCCCTGCATTTGAATGGATTGTCAGTATAAGATCCGCTTTCCCGTCGGACGCGTACTGCAGTTTCTTTGAGAAGTCCAGCGCAGTATCACCTGGACGCATAAGAACAACCTTTGCCCCGCGTGATTCCAGTATCTGTTTAAGCACGCCTACCTGATACAGATTAACATCCTTTTCCTTGAACCCCATTAACCCAACAGCTCCGGTACTCCCCGGCCCGCCATGCCCGGCTTCAATTGCTATTATTAACCCGTTCACCGGAGAGGTAGAATTTTTTATTATTTTTAAAGAATCACCTTTCGGCGGGCGTTTTATATACAGCATCAACCCAGGCACACCACCGCGCACAATTTTTTCTGCACGGTAACCCCAGATAAAGTTTGTGTTCAACACAACACTTATGCGGTCAAGGTTATCCTCCACTTGTTCGCATATAACAGCATCTATAACCGTAGCACTGGCTTTATGCGTGATCCATGTTGTTGCGTTATGGGTATCAAAAAAATCGATCACTATTTTATTAGGCTTCCCCGGTTCAGGCTTAACTGCATAAGCTACCGGCGCGGACATTTGTATCCACACAAAATCACTATCCTCATTTCCTCCGGCACTGCAGTAGGTAAAATAATTGTGTGGTACGGGTGTGGACGGCGGTAAGAGTTTCACGCTTTTAACCGAAACCCAGCCGGATAACGATTTTGACAGGTTGATATTATACATCTCACCCTTACGGCTTAAAACAACAAACCGTGTACCTTTAGGCAGTTCCGCGATATACGGCCCGCCAAGACGTACATCGTGTAATCCATAAACCACCGGTGTTTTATCGTCAACAGTTTCCGCTATACGAACATACGCAGAAGGCCAAATCTCAATTTTTGCATCAGTACTCATTTTTTTTATACTGCTGAACACGCAAAACTTTTTCCCTTTTGTAGTTTCAAAAACAACTCGTTGTGCACTATTATCATCCTCATCATCATCCCCTGCAAACGGCACATACTTCGCGTAGTAAACACTTTTTATCTTATCCACCCCGGCAACCTCAGTTAAATTTATACGTTTATCCCCGTTGATAACCGCGCGGCACGCATACCCGCTAGGCCCGTCAAGTTTGAACTCAACCGCGTCTTTACCTGTATAAACAGCAACATCACCTGAAGGTTCTAAAACCCTAAACTTCGCTTCTTTATCGCTTCCCGCCTTTTCTTTATTTATGTATGACACTCTATAAATCCTGGTGGTTGAAACATTCTGCGGGGTCGTAACGGTTACAGGGATTTGATTAATCCCTGAGGATAACCGCACACCGTCAACCGCAAATGCGCCGGTAGGGAATACTTGTGTAGTTACTGTCCCGATCATAACCGTATACCCCGGTATTGTACGTCCAAGTATATGTATAACACCGGTATTAACCTCGCTGTTATCTACCGGATCGAAGATATGCACAAAATTCAGTTGCCGTGCAATATCAACTCCTTGTATCGTGAGGCCAACTTCCCTAATTTCGCTGGAACTCAGTGTTATACTTGACACCTCAACACTATCGGCTCCATCATATTCCGCTATAACCCTGTATTCCGTTGAAGTTGACACTTTAACAAACGCATAGGTTCCGTCCATGGAGGTAACCGTGGAACTCACAGTATTACCTTTAATGTTATCACACAAACTTACTGACGCATCAGTTACCAGCTGCCCTGTTTCGTCTTTAACAACACCTTTTATCATCGCGTATGAAGCTAGATTGTAACCATGATTTTTGTTCAGTATATTAGAATCAAAATATTTCAATACTTTATTATTAATAGTTTCAACAGAATATACCGTATCAACAATCCCGCGGGTAATCCATGCTGCGGGGTCCTGGTAATAATCATAGTACCCGCTAGGAATTCTTGTATTATAAAACTCATCCTCAAAATACGGCGTTACCAACCCTGCGGCGGTTACACTCAAGGTTACCTCCGGCTTTCTATTTTTTACTTCCGCATAAATGTTTGTGATAAACCGTGTTAACTGTTCACGCTGCCAGTCATCCCAATCACGCCGTGCGAGATTACCTCTGGCAAAAAACCGTTCTTTACTCACAGGGTCAGGACTGGTTTCCTGTGCCGGGTATTTTAGTTCATTCAAAATAATCCCGTCGATATTATATGAATCAACAATTTCGAGTATAACTTTTTTTATATGCTGCTGTGCTGCGGGTATTCCCGGGGAAACATAAAAATACTTCGACCCGTTCAACGGCGCGGATACCGGAGTAAGATTTTTTGAAACACACCCCCAGGGATCGCCTTTCTCTGTTGCGTAACAGTTATACCCGCTGTAATACATATGTCCCGGAGTTAACCCCTGCGGAGGGATAGTATCTCCGTAACTCACAGGGAATACGTTAATATACGCATAAACTTTCACTCCACGGGTATGAGCGTCTTCAATCACAGTTTTTAGAGGGTCAAACCCGGGGTTTGTGTAGTTAAGAAACTTTGTCCAGGGTTCGTACTTACTGGGGTAACACGTTTCCGCTACTTCCCGTACTTGCAGGATAATAGGGTTTGCAGTACCAACACTTTTCTTGCACTGTACCGGGTCTGCGGAGATCCAGTCGGATAATTTAATAACATCAATCCCTGCACTCCATACGGGCAGAGAAAATGTTATACAAAAAAACAGTGTTAATACAGATACAAAAAACTTTTTCATATTAATCCTGTCCTCTGTACCCGAACATTACTTCCCGAGATTAACCATCGGTACACTGTTTGACCCAAGCATTGTCACCGGCAGTTTACCATCCCATTTTTCAATCCATTTAAGGTCTATCACTTCTTTTGATGTATTAACTTTCAACAACCGTTGTTTTTCAGCTTCACCCTGTCCTTCGAGTATCACACGCTGCTTATCCTGTTCCGCCTGCTGCCGGCGGTATTCCGCGGTTTTAATCTTTTGTTCCTCAATCTGTTTTTCTTCCACCACTTTATTGAACTCAGGCGAAAAATCGATATCCATAATATTTACGTCTTCCAGAATAACGTAGTAATTTTCAAGTTTTAATTTCAACGCTTCAGTGATCTTTTGTTTCACTTCATGGCGTTTAACAATGATATCTTCCACTCTGTATAACGCTACTGCCGCTTTTACACATTCATGGATTGACGGAACAATAACTTTATGCACAAAATCGTACCCAACTTTGGAATACAGTGTTGGAATTTTTGATGCGTCAAGGCGGTAGTTAACTATAGATTCTACAACCACCAACTGCAAATCCTGGCTTGCACCTTCCGACTTTTGTTCTTCCCTCTGGGTTTTGATATCAAATATATACACATTCGACAACGGGTTCTTCACATGCAACCCGTTCTCTGAGAAACGCTGGACTGAACCAAACAATACTTCAACCCCGACTTCACCGGGGTTGATAACATAAAGTACCGTTGTTGCTAACATAACAAAAAAAACTACTACCCCGATAAACCCTGCATTCCGCAAGAACCCAGCCCCCGGACCGGCATTATTATTCCCGCGAACAATACCAATACCTAATCTCTGGCTAAAAATCAGCATTAACGATACGGCTAAAACGATTAACGATAGTACTAACATTTTACGATTCCTCCTCTAAAAATATATTGTCTGTTTTCTGACACTATTTCAAATACTGTTATCAAAATCAATATCATGTTATCTGTTAACATATAACTTATAAGTGCACTAAGTCAACCCCGTCCCGCACTACTGCAAATACTCCAAATATTTATTACTCTAATACTACCCCTTTTAATTCCCATTCAATCATCACGCCAGGATATCCATAAAAAGCATATTTCACTAATCCAATTCCAGGAGCTAACCATTCATACCATTCGTAGTCTGCTGCAATAATAAAGTAATACTCCCTACAATCATTAAATATGCCAGCAGGAGTTTGTACTGATGTTTTATTTTCATATCGAATATTTACATCCACCAATTCTTTTATCAATCTTTCCCATATTTGAGTTGACCATCGAGTATTTGTTGACACGGATAATTTATACCTTATAGTTCTTACATTATTGTCTAATTCTATCACCTGACTTTGTGAGTCTTGCCTAAACCTTAAATCTGACTTATAACCGGTGGAACCGTAGGGAAATGTGTCAAATAGATAAAATATTTCTTCTCCTATTTGAACAGGATCACCGACAGTAATTATTTTTTCAAATACTTTATTTTCAAATATGTTATTTATCTTATAGGACATTCTCATTCCTGCTCGAAGCGGGAAATAATCATTACCATTTATTTTCGGATTGACATTAACAATTGTTATTGTACTTACATTATTATAAAAACAACTTATAGTCGTTGTACCAGTTGAAATGGCTGTCACAATACCATTATGAGAATCTACTGTAGCGATTGTAGAATCGGATGATGTCCAAACTGACAATTCCGTACAATCGACTGTTGATGAATCCGTATACACCGCATAAGCCCTAAACGGGAAACTACCACAAATAAATGTTGCTGAAGATGGCATTACCATAATATGCGAAAATGCTATAACACAAATTTCTATAGACGACACCTCGTTTTCGTAACAAAAACTAATACTAATTCTTCCTGGTGTAATAGCTTTTATCAAACCATTGTGTGTATCTATCGATATCGTGTTGGTGGCAGATACGGTCAAAGAGGATAACAAAGCACAGTTCTTTGTAGAAGAATCGGCATAAAAGGCATATACAGAAAACTGTATTGTGTTACCTACTAGCAAAGTAGCTGTAGAAGGCACTACTTCTATCCTTTGTGCTTTCATTTTTTTCACTTCTCTAACTTCATCTCCGAGATCTAAATAATTCAATTTCAAGTTCTCCCACTGGTTTGATAGCACAGTATCGTTTGAAATAATGTTATTAATAGAAATTGTTGACGACGATTTTGCGAGTTCGGTTGATAAATTACTGGTTATCAAGTCCGATAACACTTCAAATTCAACGGCATTGATTTCAGGTGCTGATATATTTCGATAAACACAAATTTCTTTCAATGCTTGGTATACAAAAGATGTTTCGACCGATAAGTCCACCCCGCTTTTCAAGGTATTGTTATCGTTCAATGTAACACTTACCACACTTCTAATTTTTAGAGTAGTCGTTGATTCCGTCAATGTGGCTTCCAAAACCAAATTGTTTTCCGTTGGTATATTATCCAACCTATATACGCCTTCTGTGTCTGTGATACAAGTAAATCCGGGTATTTGCGAGAGGCTACCATCATTATTCATACGGTTTAGAGTTACAGTAGCGCCGGTTAACGGCCGAGTTGTTAGCCCTTGCGAGTGGCTTGCTCTTATTGCCGCATTTAGTTGACTCGCGGGTATCAAAACCTTTCCGGTGATACTTGGTTGCGGAATGACCTGAGTTCTTTTTTGCCCAATATCGTCTACCTTACTATTTATCGCATCAATGATTCCGAAATGCAAGCCAGCGTATTGGTCATAACTATTCTCTGCGAATAATTGAATCGTTGAAAACATCATTGCTGCTAAGATGATCACTATTTGTACAATTTTCATGTTTTCACCTAAAATACCACGACAATCCGGTATTTATTACCCATTCTAATCCGCTGCTTCTATACCCGTCTTTATCTGTTAAGTCAATATACGCGGGACCAAAGTCTAACGTAACTCCAATATTGTTTAACACAAAATATTCGCCGTATACTGCCATACCAACAACACCACCGTTACCCGAAAACTTTTCGCGGGTAAAACCCGTTGCGCCAATTTCCGCTAATACTCCGCCGCGAAGACGGTTGTTATACGCCAACTCGTAGTACCCCCGTAGTCCGCCGTACGTTGTACCGGTACAATACGCCACGCGTAGTTCAAGCGATAACGGATCAACGATTACTGTTTTTATTCCGACGTAAGGCCAGCCAAGAGTGAGACACGATTTGTGAATGATATTACTTAAGCGCAGCTTTTTTTCAAATGATACCGAATTGACGGTAGTACTAAAAATTATTATTAACACGCACAAAATTAGCGTTGTTGATTTCGCCAAAACAGTTCTCCTGTGTGATATATTGTTAATTATACCAATAAAACACGCTTTACACATCCGGAACTTTTACACTTTGGCTTTTTGAATTTGGCTTTTTGAAAATAATATTTTGGTTTATTTCACCAAATAACTTATATATGCGAGCAATACGCCTGTTTGGCCAAGGATAAACATAAACGTCCAGCGGACCAGTTCGGACTTTGTACTTTGAATTTCGCGGAACAACCGTTTTTCAGATTCCATAAATTCTTTCCGCAACTCGTCAAACTCTTTTTTGGTTGACACACGAAACTCGTTAATGTCCTGTTTTGTCACAAGAAATTCCATTTGGTTAACTTTGTACTCCTAAAACGAGTTTTCTATTACATCCGCAATAACACGCGCATTACTGTCTTCCATCCCAATCCGTAACGCTTCATAAATCCTCAACGTATTAACAATCGCCATCGTTTTTACTCCTTCCAACCAACCCAACCCAACCCGAATCCGAATACGTATATTAAATATTATACAAACTATTTTCGTAATAAATCAAATTTCACTTGTACACATCCGTAAGATGGTATGAGCGATTTCAGCGTTTCCCGTCCACGGGAAAGGCTATTGAGCGAATACCACTTGAGGATGTGTATATAATCAAGTTTTTAAAGATACTTGACAAATTAGCACATTTGTGCTATACTACATATTAACGACCGTTACTGTGATTCTGCGATTACGGATTTAATAATGTTGTAACAATAAAAAACAAAATTCATAGGATAAGGAGAACAAACACCGATGAAACGAGGCGACCGGTCAAAAACCAAGATTATGGATATGATCACCAAATGGTACCGCACAAAAGGGTACCCGCCAACACTCAGGGAACTCGCTATAGCTACGGGGTTGAGGTCAACATGGACCGTGAGATACCACCTAAAATCATTACAGGCAGCAGGGATGGTAAAACTTACAACACAACAGTCCAGAGGCATTATGCTAACCAGCCGGGGTGATGATGACGTATCACCGTTTATCCCCCATGGGAAAACAGGCATACCACTGGTTGGGCGTATAAGTGCAGGAAGGCCAATCCTTGCGGTAGAAAATATTGAAACCTACATCAACTTCGCGCAGTTGTTCACACAAGACCCCGGAATTTTTGCATTACGCGTGAAAGGCGATAGTATGACCGGCGCAGGGATTTGTGATAACGACGTTGTATTTGTTAAACCACAACCCACAGCGGTTAATGGCGACATTGTTGCTGCATTATTACCCGAAGATAATGAAGCCGTGATCAAACGTTACCGCCCGAAGAAGGATTGTGTGGAACTTATATCCGAGAACCCGGAGTATAAACCTATTGTAACGACGAATATTAAGATACTAGGGAAAATATTAATGGTCTTGAGGCAGTACAAAAAATAAAATATGCCAAATATAACAGAGATAAATAAGAAGGTGAAGACAGGCGTGGTATTTGACGGGTTTAACATTAAACCCAAATGGTTTATGCTGGACAACAAAAAGTATAACGTCAGCAAAACAACATACACCTGGCGCACAATTGACGGTGAAGCTGTGGTAATACACTTCGCGGTTACCGTAACTGACAGCTCAACATTGTACGAACTTAGTTTTAACCAAAAAACACTGGTTTGGCGCCTGGAGAAAACCGAATGCTAACCCCCACAATTTTTTTGTTAGACATGGACTCATACTTCGCATCGGTTGAACAATCAGTGAATCCTGCATTACGCGGTAAGCCCGTGGCGGTATGCGGCGCACCAGCACAGAATGACGGTACGTGGAAACGCACAATAATTGTCACCGCATCGTATGAAGCGAGGAAGTACGGCATAAAAACCGGTACGCCGGTATATGAAGCAAAGAAATTGTGTCCACACTTAAACCTTATCGCTGGCAACCATGAGAAGTATATTGATACATCTGTTGGCATACAAAAAATATTGACGGACTATACTGACCAGGTGGAAGTATACTCGATTGACGAATGTTTTATGGATGTAACGGATACCGCAAAACTGCATACCGGCGGTGCAGTTGGTATGGCAAAACAAATTAAACAAAGGATCCGCGAAAAGTACGGGATCACGTGTTCCATAGGTATCGGGAGTAATAAAGTTACCGCTAAACTTGCCGCTAAGTTTTACAAACCTGACGGATTATACGAACTTAACGACCGTGATATCCCTCAACTGTTCGACGTATTACCGTTATCCAAACTCCAGGGTGTGGGTATTGGACGGCAGTTAGAAAAAAAACTTAATTCCCTGGGGATTAATACGGCAAAACAGCTGGGCGATACTGACGAATCGTTGCTCACCCACCACTTTGGCATCCTCGGGCATATCCTCAAACGTATCGGGCAGGGCCGCGGGGATACTGTTGTCCGCAAGTACAATACTCAAACCAACATAAAATCTGTGGGACATAGTTTAACCCTTCCCTCGGATACCTGTGATTTAAACATTGTAAACTCCTACCTTCTGATGTTATCCGAAAAAATAGCTGCGCGGTTACGCAAGTACGGCTTCTTTGGACGTGTAGTGTCGTTGTATATACGCTACGGCGACTTCACAGGGTTTGGGCAGCAACACAATACCGGCGGGTATATAAACACAGGCCACGAAATTTATGGCACCGCACAAAAAATATTTGTAAAATTGTTACCGTTAAAGAAATCTGTGCGGTTAGCCGGGTTGAGTATATCATCACTTGTGAAGAATAACCAAACGTTCCTGCTGGAAGATATTAATAAAACTCAACGCCTGGTTTCCGCGATTGACGGTATCAACAACAAGTACGGCGAGTTTACCTTACGCCCTGCGATGGTAGCACTCGCTGAAAAGTTCGGGAAACAGGAAAACCGGTGCGGGCTCATAGGTAAACATATATTTGATAGCCGGAGAGGAAAGTAAATGCTGAAAATCGGGACATCAGGGTTTTGGTTCAAAGACTGGGTGGGGACGGTATATCCTGAAGGCACAAAATCAGCTGATGCGTTAGGATATTACGTCGACAAACTTGGGTTCAATACCGTTGAGATAAACTCAACGTACTACACTTTAGTTTCTGACAAGTCATTCCTTGGGATGGACCGAAAGACACCTCCCGGGTTTGAGTTCACGGTAAAAGCATACCGCGGGATCACACACGACCCGTTTGACCCCAAAATCCCGGATAATATTAAACACCCGAAAATGTCCGATGTACCGGACACTATCGATAAATTCAAGTACTCTTTACAACCAATAATACAATCTCACAAACTCAGCACGGTATTGCTCCAGATGTCGCCATACTTCAAACCCTCACCTCAGTCGGAAGAATATTTACTGATGTGTAAAGACAGTTTTGGCGACATACCGTTAACCCTCGAATTCCGGGGGAAAGAATGGAACACCGACGGGACATACACCTTTTTGAAAACCCACAACTTCGCGTACTGCGTGGTAGACGAACCGCAGCTACCCCGGCTGATGCCGTTTGTCCCAAAAACCACCTCAGCGGATATCGCATATATACGCTTACATGGTCGCAACCTTAACTGGTACAAATCATACGAGGATAGGTATAACTACGATTATTCCGCAAAAGAGTTAAGCGAGTTTATCCCGGTAATACAAAACTTTGTCAATATCGTAAACAAAGTCCTCATATTTTTTAACAACTGCCATGCGGGCAGTGCCGCGAAAAATGCAATGCTGATGAAACAGCTAATAGAACGTATCTAATTTTACACTGCTTTACTCAACAAATTTCATTACTTTCAGCCAGGTAGAGAATAATTGTTTCCACGCAGGTACTATGCTTGGATACTGTTCCTTAATACCGATCCCATGCGGGCCATCAACAAAAATGTGGTACTCATGAGGAATTTTATATTTACTCAACGCATTAGCATACAACGTACTATTTTCTACGGGTACAGACTTATCGTTGGCTGTATGCCAGATAAACGCCGGCGGTGTTTCAGCAGTAACACGTTTCTCTAACGAATACTTTTGTACCAGATTTTCATCAGGATTTTCTCCAAGCAGGTTACGCATAGACCCGCTATGCCGGTATTCCGAAAATGATATTACGGGATAACACAATACACTGAAGTCCGGCCGTGCAGATATTTTATCAATATCATCAGGTACCTCCGGGGTGTAGTCATCCTCAAATATTGTACTCACTGTTGCAGCGAGATGCCCCCCCGCGGAAAAGCCTATCACACCAATTCTGGCAGGATCGATATTCCATTTTTCTGCATTGAACCGCACTAACCGTATCGCCCTCCGCGCATCAACTGACGGCCATGGATGTTTATAAGGTTTGACACGGTAACTGCATATAACAGCTGAAACTCCGATACTGTTTAACCATCTCGCAATAGGCTCGCCTTCATGCCCCGCACGCGCACCGTACCCGCCTCCCTGATATACAACTATTACCGGGCGGATAATTTGAGAATCCAATAAATATAGGCTTATCGACGGTACATGTTCTCCACATACCGGATCAGCACCTGGAAAGTTACACTCCCAAAGTTTTAATTCCATTTTGTCATTACCTTTCTAATAACTTCTTCGAGGTCTTCTATAGTATACGGTTTTGTCATTACCCCGGAAAACCCGTACTTTTTATAGTTTTGTACAACAACGTCGTTTGAATACCCGCTTGAAAGCACGACCTTTGCTCCCGGGTCGAACTCCAGCAACAATTTTACCGCATCTTTCCCGCTCATCCCACCAATAACCGTGAGATCCAAAATAACTAAGTCAAACTTATGTTTATTCTTCATCGCAACTTTGTATGCTTTTACCGCAGCAGCGCCGTCCTTCACTGTAACAGCAGTATACCCCAATGTACTAAGCAACCGAGTTGATACTTTACGGATATACTCTTCATCATCCATCACAAGCACACATATGTTTTGTTTTTTATCCAACTTTTTGTTTACCTTTTTTTTCGTACTACGTAAATGTTTAACACTTTTTTCGGTTGGTAAATATATATCAACTTCCGTCCCCGCGCCTATTTCGGAATAAACCTCTATATGCCCCCCATGGTTTTTAATAATTGAATAAACTATTGTCAACCCCAGCCCGCTCCCAGTTTGTTTTGTAGTAAAGTATGGATCAAATATTTTGCTAATACTTTCTTTTGCGATTCCAATCCCGTGGTCCCGGATTGACAATTTCGCGTATTCTTTCGAATACTCAAGTACCGATTTCTTTTTTGTATTAACAAAATTGGTCAATACCACGTTTATTATCCCGCCTGTAGGCATTGATTGTATAGCGTTCAACACAACATTATTCACTGCCTGTTTAATCTGGTTTCCATCAAGTTTTGAAAATACCGGTGTTTTAGATGGCTGCCATTTAATCTCAACATTTGTACCGCGAGCAGTGAACCGCACGATTTGTTTTACCAGCGCGTTAAGATCTATTGATTCCCGTTTTATCATCGGGTTTTTTGTTAATGACAACAACTGAGATGCCAATTCTTTTGTCTGCATCGCTGCAGCTTCTGCATCCTTGAGTATCTCAAATTCCTCTGACTTGGGAACAACACGTTTCTTTGCTAATGAAATATTCCCTAAAATACCGGTGGATATATTATTAAAATCATGAGCGATCCCACCGGCAAGGATTCCAAGTGATTCAAGTTTTTGTGTTCTCGCACGCTCTTCCTCTACTTTCTTGCGTTCAGTAATGTCGTTGTAAGTAGCAAAATAATGTTGAAACTCGCCTTTTTCGTTTTTAATAGCTGCAATTCTAGAGAATGAAACAAACGTGGTACCGTCTTTACGCTTGAGATACAATTCGCCTTCCCAGATCCCGTGTTTTTTTATTTCTCCTACTACGTTACTCACAACATTATTGTAATCCCGGTACGAAGTATTTGCAATAAACGATATGGGTTTACCTATAAGTTCCAAAGCTTGATATTGAAACAATTCTTGCATAGTTTTATTTACGTTAGTAATAACAAAATCAGTATTAGCAATCAACACAGCAGTACCGCTGAGTTCGATAGCTTTCAACAAATTTTCTTTCTCCTGTTCAATATTTTTGCGGTCATTCACATCGACTAAAATACCGCGTATCCCTATTGTTACACCATTTTCTATTATTGGCTTACTATAACTCCGTACCCATATTATTGCCCCGTCTTTATGCACCAACCTATACTCCTGAGGGTTATAAATTCCTTTCAATACATAACCAAAAGCGTTCATTATCCTCTGACGGTCGTCAGCATAGATAAACTGCGCGACATTTTTGCCAATAAGGTTTTCAGCATCCCACCCTAGCATCTTTTCAATCACAGGGCTAACGTACGTAATATACCCTTTTTTATCTATTGAAAAAATGCCGTCAATAAGATTTTCGACCAACTCGCGGTACTTAATCTCGCTGCTCCGGACTTGTGTTTGCAGCACACTATTCTCAGCATATTCAAGCGCATGGGTAATCATCGAAGAAAAGTATTTTATTGACTTCATGAACAACTCAATATTATGGAAACACCGTAATACCATTACTCCAATAACCGCATTATTCTTTATTAACGGTGCCATCACTACCATCGTGTTTTGGCTGTAATCAAGCGAGTTAATTATATTCCCGCTCATATTCTTTGGAAACGTGTCGCAGGCAACATCTTTTGCTGATACCAACAACGAACATTTTTCTTCAATCACGCGTTTCCAAAACCGTGTACCTGCAATCTTAATATTAACTTCTGCAGCATTAGTATTCGCAATTGTTTTCAATACTTTAGTAGTGTTCCTGGAGATAGAATGATACTTAGTTCTCAACTCCTTATTGTCTTCACTCATCAAAGAAATGGTTATACTATAACTTTTAGTTTTCCCAAACTCATTTATTAGAGCTTGAAATATATCATTTACCTCTGTTTTTCTATAAATCTTTGCTGACAGATCTTCAAACAGCTGTATAAGTTCTGAAAGGCTTTCATACTGTTGTTTAACCTGTTTATACGTTTCTAAACTTACAACTTCATGTTTTTTCATAGTCCCAACAATCCTTTTACGTGTTCACCGCACAAGTAGCGCGCAAGGTCAAGTACTGACTTCACAGAATTCCCGCGGAACTCCACAAACTCACCAAGGACGGTGGAAAGACACCGGCGGTAAACTTCTGTCCGCGGGATAAGCGAATAAATATTTCTTGCATCAGTAACAAACGGCCCGACCTTACACAACCCTGCTCCTGCATCGGGTACTGTCCGGAAATATTCAAGCATACCGGATACCGAATCGTAATACCACCATGACATCCCGGCGTATACGCTTGGGTATATACGTGAAAGGCCCGCGATTTTCATCCAATCACTTTTATCCAGGGTATAAATACAAATCTTATGATGCCTTCCGTCAGAAGTATCAAAATAATTCAGTAACGGCCGTAACGCATCCGCAACATCAGGACACCCTCCTACGGTATCACAGCCTGAATCCACCCCGCCGCATTGTTTTGCAACCTCGCGCATGTTACGCAACGGCCCGTAATGTATCTGTGACACCCACCCTTTTTCGTAGTCCATCTCCATTGAGTATCTCAGCATATACGCCTGGAAGTCCGCGTTCTCCTCTTTGGTTACAGGTTCGTTTTTACACGCTTTGATAAACACATCCTCTGCACGGCGGCCACTTACCTCATGGCCATACGGAACTTTCATCCCGTAATCACTTGCACGGCACCCGTTCTCAGAAAAAAAGTCGTGACGGCCAGACAGCACGTTCTTCAATGCATTAAGGCTACCCTTAATACTTTTACCGGAAACTTTCTCCAGGAGTTCAATATTATCCATCCATGCACGGGGTTGTAACGATGCGGGGATAATATTAAATATTCCATCCGGCCGCCATGCGGGCCGCCAGTAGTGTTTAGGGAAAAACTTTTCAGCCCGGGATATTTGCTCAAGGTTATCCACTGGACTGTCTGTGGTACTCATAAACTCAATATTTGTGCGTTTAAATATTTCAACCGGGCGGTACGTTTCGGACTGAATTTTTTTGTTTAGCACCGACCAAATACTTTTTGCGGTAGATAGATTAAACTCTTCCTCCACCCCTAGGCCCTGTAGCATCAACCTCATCCAGTCATGTACCTGTACCCCGGCAAGTTTAGGGAATACCGCAGCATAGGCAGTCCATTTATCATATGGCGCAGTACTATTATCATAAAACTTCATCCTACCCATTGTACCCAGAGATTCTA
This sequence comes from Elusimicrobiota bacterium, assembly GCA_041658405.1. Taxonomy (NCBI): domain Bacteria; kingdom Pseudomonadati; phylum Elusimicrobiota; species Elusimicrobiota bacterium. Next base: position 20,874 of record JBBAAG010000020.1, on the reverse strand, counting down.
TAATTGACGATACATAATGATCCCCTGCGCATAACGCTGTCCACGGATCCGGGGGTATATTATTATCGAGTACCAACTTTAAATTCACATGGGTATGCATATCATACACCGGCAAATCTTTTATTTCATTATAGATAATCTTAGATGTAGGATTACCCAGCATCCATAAAGTATTACGGTTTTTACTACGTTTTTTTTGTTTAGGTTGAGCCATTTGTTTAAATTAATCTCCCCGTTTATGTTATTTCAATACCAATTCAATCACCGGAACTTCAACTTCGGGTTTCTTAATGGGCACACGGAACGTTACTGCCTCACTATTACTGGATTCAACAAACTTATCATTCTCCCGCCAGTACTTAAACTTATGGAACTTAATTTCTGACGCATCATTAAGCAATTGCGCATACATAATTTTTTCAATACTAACCCCGCGGAGAACAATCTCCCCGGAAGGCGGCCACGAGAATATGTGGATATACAACCTTTTAGTATCAGGATTATACGTTAACCTAGAATCCTGAGGAGCCGAAGCCTTTACCGGTGCACAAGTACAACCATATATAGCGCGGCTATGCTGTTTCATCCAGTCCCCCAGCCCGGAAAGCCGTTCTTTCGCACGTGAATCAAACTCACCCCGTGCCGTTGGCCCGATGTTAAGCAATAGATTACCGTTTTTGCTTACAGTATCAATCAACAACCTCACAAGCTGAGGTACACTTTTCCAGGAATCTTCATCCCGGTGGTAACCCCATGACCCTGAGAATGTCTGGCATGTTTCCCACGGGATAAGTTTACCATTCTTGTTTTTTAACGGTCCCGGCAGCATAAGTTGTTCAGGTGTACGGAAATCCCAACCCCAGGAAGTATCAAGTAAATCAAGCCTGTCATTAATCAAAATCCCGGGTTGCAGTTTGCGGGTAAGGCTCACAAGTTCTTCTGACTTCCAGAAATCCCTTCCTTTCTCTGGCTTCCCTGTCTTAGGATCCAAAGGTGTGAAGTCATAGAATACCATATCAATCTCACCGTAGTTTGAAAGAATTTCGCGGACCTGCCCGTGGAGATACTTTGTGTAGTTTGAAAAATCCAGTGACGGGTTATGTTTGATAAAGCCAGGGTTATTACGCATAGGATGGTAATGATCAAGCGTATAATCCGGATGATGCCAGTCAAGCAGGGAATAATACAACCCAACTCTTATCCCAGCAGAACGAAACGCTTTGACAAACGGTTTAAGCAAATCTTTACCATAAGGCGTGTTGGTAGACTTGTAATCCGTAAGTTTTGAATCAAACAAACAAAACCCTTCATGATGTTTTGCAGTAAGCACCACGTACTTCATCCCAGCATTCTTTGCGCAGGATGCCCATTCATCCGGGTTGTAGAGATCAGGGTTGAACTCGTTAAAGTACCGCTGATACTTTTCAGTGGTGATACACTCCCGCGATTTTACCCATTCATGCCGTGCAGGTAAGGAGTATAACCCCCAGTGGATAAACATACCAAAACGGTTAAACTGCCAGGTTTTAAGTTTTTCAATAGGCGCTTTATTTTTCATAGACATAGTGTTTCTTAGTTGCTCCTGATTATTAATTTCTACTGATATTACATAACTTTCTTAACTACAAGAATCTTATAATTAAATAAAACCTGGTTCTGGGGCATGGACTCGAACCATGAACGAGGGATCCAAAGTCCCTTGTGTTACCATTACACCACCCCAGAATCTTATTGATAAGTATACGAAAATAAATTGTACTTGTCTTTATAAAAGTTATCCGGTGTCCAATCTGTGACTACTTTATAACTCAGAAGCGGTGAGACGAATCCTTTCACTCCAGCAATTCATATACTTTGATAGGATTTGTTTTCCCTTTCATTGAAACAGGCGGCAACCCTTTTACTTTAACTTCATTTTTCACCAGGTTATACGTGTTTTCAGTCAACAAAATCTGGCCTGCCACGGCCTCTGCCTGCAACTTTTTCGCAGTATTGACAGGATCACCTATGACGGTATAATCCATCATTTTCTCAGAACCTATGTTGCCCACAACAACTTCGCCGGTATTTATCCCTATGGCCAACCCCAGAGAATTCATGACTTCAGGTTTATTGCGTTTCATTTCCAGGAAAACGGCTTGCATCTCTTTGGCCGTGTTCAAAGCACGGATTGCATTCGATACAGTATCCCCGGGAACTGAATAATATGCCATTATAGCATCACCTATGTATTTATCAAAAGTACCGTTATATTTGAATATTATCTTGGTTAACTCTGAAAATATGCTGTTGAGTAGTTCAACTATTTCCATGGGGTTGCGCTGCTCCGAAAAATTTGTAAATCCGCAGATATCCGCGAAAAGTATGGTAGCACAACAGTATTCCCCGCCAAGCTTAAGGTATTTATCCGGGTTTTCCATCATTTGATTTGAAACTTCCGTTACGACATACTGGTTCAGTATCTTATTGAGCAGCACATTCTTGCTTTCAATTTCGTCATGCATCGTTTTAATCCGCAATAATGATTTGACGCGTGTCAAAAGCTCCTGGATATCTATCGGTTTACTCAGGAAATCATCCGCTCCGGCTTCTATCCCCTTGATTTTAGCATGACGGTCATTCAAAGCAGTTAATATTACAACCGGTATAAAAACGGTGCTCTTGTCGCTTTTCAGTATCCTGCAAACTTCATAACCGTTTTTACCGGGCATCATTACATCCAGCAAAATAAGGTCGGGAGGAACAGCTTTGATTTTATTCAGAGCATCTTCCCCGTTATCGGAAAGCAATATGTCATATCCATGCGGAAGCAGTATGCGGTACAGCAGATTCCTATTTTGTTTTTCGTCGTCTACTACAAGTATCTTCATATTATCAGTTCATTTATTCCTCATCGTCTGCAAAAAGTATTTTGTATTTTGTCATCTAGATACCATTATTATTTACCCAAAACTTCTTTAACAGCAACGAGCAATTCATTTAACTCAAACGGTTTCTGCAGGAATTTATATTCTTTTTCTTGTATCATCTCCCACTGGGATTTGTCGTCAAGATACCCGCTGGAAAAAATAACTTGTATTTTGGGGTTATCTAAAAGTAGTTGGGCTATTAATTCCAGGCCTGTTCTATCCGGCAGGACCACATCGCTGAGGACCAGGTTAAAATCCCCTTTTTCCGTTTTATATACTTCAAGCGCTTCTTTCACAGTTCTTGCTGAAAATACAATATAGCCATTCGATGAAAGCGCCCTATCAACTATTTTTCTTATTCCTTCTTCGTCTTCAACAACTAAAATCCTTTCTCCACGCCCTTTTAAACCATGATATTTAACTTCTTTTTTTTCCGATATTTCTTTTATTTCTGAATCTGAAGAAGCAGGCAGATATATTTTAAATATGGTTCCTTTGCTGGGTTCGCTGTAAACGTTTATCCATCCATTATGCTGTTTGACAATACCATAGACTACAGATAAACCGAGTCCGGTGCCTTTCCCAATCCCCTTTGTAGTGAAAAACGGTTCAAATATTCGTTGTACAACTTCATTGCTCATTCCCGCTCCATTATCCTGTATTGATAATCTAATAAATCTGCCGGGATATGCATCAAAAATATCTTTAGCATGTTCTTCAGTTAACGTAACATTCTCCGTTTTTACGGCCAGAATTCCCCCCATAGGCATTGCATCCCGGGCATTTACCGAAAGATTCATTATTATCTGTTCAATTCTTGATTCATCTACCAAAGTATTCCATGAATCAGATTGTAAAATTGTTTGTATTTCAATATCCTCACCAATAATACGTTCCAGCATTTTTGACATATTTTCTATAACCCTGTTTAAACTCAGGTTTATGAGGTTCATTGGTTGGTTTCTACTGAAAAGGAGCATCTGTCGTGTGAGGATTGTCGCCCTGTCAGCAGCAAGGGTTATTTCATTTAAATCATTATACAGGGGATTCTCTCTGTCTATGCTTGCCTTTGACAAATCAGCATATCCCTTGATTGCAGTCAACAGATTATTAAAGTCGTGGGCAATACCGCCTGCAAGCGTACCGATAGATTCCATTTTCTGCGACTGTAAAAGTTGATTTTGCAGTTTATCTTTTTCTTCTTCCATCCGGTTGTGCTCGGTAATGTCTTTAATTATATGCACAAATGACGATAGTTTGTTTTTATCATCAAACACTGGAGACGCTGTCACCAGATACTTCCTTCCATGTTCCTCAATCTCAGCTTCACCTTTTGAACCTATATTTAATGTAGCTATACACGGACATGCTTTAATCGGACTATCTGTTCCATGGACAATTTCATAACACTTTTTACCAACAACCTCTTCTTGTGTTTTGCCTAAAGATTTACACATTGCCTTATTTACTTTTATAAATCTGTGCTCTGTAGATATTAATGTAATAATATCCTTTGTCGAATCAAATGTGTCCTGCCATTCTTTGACTGATTTTTTCAGTACTTTCTCCACTTCCTTGCGTTGAATGATTTCTGCAGAAAGACTCGCCGTTCTTTCTTGAACAAGTTTTTCCAGCTGGTCGTTCATCAATTTCAAACCATCCTGTGCCTGTACAAGTTCGGTATTTTTGCTGACAGCTGCTTCATACGATGAAATAAGCAGGTTTAATATCTGGTGGTACTCTGTGTCAATTAAACATTTTTTTCCGTCAAGCATTATCTCAACAGATAATTTCTGGTGAAGGTTTTTGCTTAGGATTTTATCTTCCAAGATGCTCTCTATTCGTGAAATGAGATAATCCTCGCTATAGGGTTTTGTGATGAAACTGTCTGCCCCGCAAGCCAACCCGTGTAACACATCTTCCGTACTGGTAAGTGAGGTCAGCAGGATCACTGGAATATCTCTTTTGTTCTTATCCGATTTGATGTGCTTGCAGAGTTCATATCCCTGCATTTCAGGCATCACAATATCGGTTATGACGAGATCTAGTTTTTGTTTACTAAGAATAACAAGCGCCTGTTTGCCGCCATTAGCCATCTCGACGGTATAGGAATGCTGTTCCAGTATATGCTTCAACTGTTCAGCTTGTGTCAGGCTGTCCTCCACAATGAGTATAGTTGCTTTGTTCATAAAAACCTCCCGTTGTTTTTTTTCACTAACGCAGCTAAACTGTCGGCAATCTCTTCGGGCGAAAGAATATATGTCGCCGCATCCAGTTTTATTGCTTCACCCGGCATACCAAAAATAATAGAGCTTTCTTCATTTTGAACTAAAGTCACAGCGCCTTTATCTTTCATTTCTTTCAATTCTATAGCGCCATCTCTACCCATACCGGTCAGCAGAACTCCCACCGCATGAGGGCCCAATACCTCAGCAACTGAATGAAATAGAAAAGCAACCGAGGGTTGCTGGCCGTTCTTTGGTTTATTGTTGTCGAGCACGATTCTCATGTCACGCCCCACTCCCATGTGACAATTATCCGGAGCAATATAACAGTGCCCTGGCATAGCTTTCTCTCCCTGAACGGGAATGTGCAGCGGAAGAAGAATGGAACCACCCAGCCAATCGACAAAACCTTCGACAAATCCTGCCGCGATGTGCTGGACTATGAGTACCGGGACAGACAAGTCCCGGGGTAATCTTGAAAGTATCTTCTGCAATACCTGGGGCCCGCCGGTAGAAGCTCCAATGGCAATGAGCTGTATCGTTTCCCCCACCTCAGGCATTTTTGTTACATCTGCTTTCCTGCCTATACTCACTGCACTTCGTATCCGTCGTACAACCTTTACTTCGGACATAAGCTTGACCGTCTGAATCAATTCATCAACCGCTGTCTTATGCATAGGATTATCAAAAGCTGGCGGACGAAGCACTACAGCCAGAGCGCCGGCTTCAAGCAGCCTGAAAGTGTAAGAAGATTCTTTAATCCTGCTTATCACGCTAATAATGACTATAGGAGTTGGCATAGTTTCCATTATCAGTTTGGTTGTTTCAAAACCGTCCATTTTCGGCATATGTATGTCCATTGTTATAACATCAGGTTTCTCTTGCCTGACAAGTTCAATAGCTTCTTCGCCGTTATTGGCAATGCCTACCACCTGGATTGACGGGTCTGAAGAAAGAATGTGTTCCAGAAATTCCTGCACTACAACCGAATCTTCAACTATCAAAACCTTTATCATTTTAGTCTCCTGTAACTATGAAGTTTAAATCAGTCTTCTTATTACTTCCAGCAGATTGCTCTGGTCAAAACTGCTCTTTACTATGTATGCGCTTGCTCCGGCGTCTATGCCACGTTCACGGTCTTCTCGCGACTCCAGCGCAGTTACCAGTACCACAGGCAATTCGTTGATTTTTTTGTCAGCGCGAATCCCGGTAGTAAGTTCAAACCCATTCATCCGCGGCATATCCACATCAGAAACAACCAGTTCAAAATCGCCTGATCGCACTTGCGCGAATGCATCCGCACCGTCGACCGCAGTCGCAACATGATAACCCGCTGCTTCCAAGATGTTTTTGAGCAGTGTGCGTGAGGTAATAGAATCTTCTGCCACTAGGATTTTCCCGGTTTTAAGCGTGCTTTCTTCGGCAGCTTGCAGGACACTATCGGTTTCAGCTGTCACAACAGCATACTTCATCAAGTCCTGAATATTAACTACCGGTACAATCCTGCCGTTACCCAGCACAGCTGCGCCGGCTATATTATTGACACTGTTTAATTGCCTACCAAGGCTCTTAACAAGGATTTGATGTTCCTCCATTATTTCATCAACTATAAAAGCGATATACTTACCTTCTGATGAAACGATTATTATAGGAATATACTTAATTGTTGTAGCTTTTACGGATACACCAGTATTCTTTCGCGGTGAAATCTGCAATACATTCCCTAACCTGACTGCAGAAATAACCCGCCCAGCAGCCTGTATCGTCTCCCGGTTTTCAACGGTCTTTATTTCTTCCTTTTTCACCCTCATTACACGCTGGACGCTAACCGCAGGAAAAATAAACATCTGCTCGTTAACCTTTACAAGAACACCTTTGAATGTAGATAGTGATAACGGTAATAGGAAACGAAATGTCGTACCGGCGCCAGGTGTGGTTTCCAACGATACTGTTCCTCCGAGTTTATCAATTCTTTCGCGTACAATCGCCAAGCCCAAACCCCGCCCGGAGATATCCGTTATAATAGGACTTGTTGACACGCCTGACTGAAATATAAGCGACAATGTGTCTTGAAAACTCAGTTCCCGGGCTTTATTCTCTGTGATTACACCAGACTTTATTGCTGCTGCCCGGACTTGTTCCACATCAATTCCTTTGCCATCATCCGTGATAAGTATTTCCACCTGCCTGCCTTCCATGGGAGTAAAAACAATCGTTATTGTTCCTCTTGGCGGTTTGTCCGTTCGGACACGTGCGGTAGTCTTTTCTATGCCATGATCAATGCAATTGCGTATTATATGTATTAATGGATCTTTAAGTCCCTCCAATATACGCTTGTCAATTTCAATCTCCGTACCGCGAATAATCAGTTCTGCCTCTTTTCCTTGGTCATTTGCCAGGTCATGGACAAATTTCGGGAAAACTTCCAGAAGAGAGGCGACCGGAAGCATCAATACCTGTTTCATCGTTTCAAGCTGCTCGTCCACCATACGGCCAAACAGGCGTTGGTCCCGTTCAAAAGCCGCAATTACGGCAATAACCTGGTTCTGCATCCTATTCAGAAATATTTCTCGGTGTTCCTGTGATTCTACAGATTTCTCTTTCAATGAAATAAGGGTTTGTTTTATCTCCTGCAATTCATCTAATCGCTGGCTTAGAACCATTTTAATCTGGAGCATTTCTTCCGCCTGAACCAGCAGCGGATCCAGCTTGTTCACTGGTATTCTTACGGCATTTATTGTTGAAGGCGTTGTTGTTTCACTAATAGGAATATCATTTGAACTTCGGTCCGCAGTGATTTCTGATTTTGCTAAATTATCATTTACTGCCGTTCCCTTTGAAATACTTGCCAGCAGTTTTATTAGTTCTCTGTCCTGCAAATGGTACTGGCCTGGCCGCTGTGCTCCGGCAGAAGCAACAAGCTGGAAAATAGTATCTGCCACCTTATGGAATAGCCCGCACAATTCAGGTGAAAGCGTGATTTCCTGGCATTTCAGCGCGGAGAAAACACTTTCCAGCGGTTGGCATATAGACTCTATATCCTTCAAGTTCATTACCCGTGCCGCGCCTTTTAGTGTATGTACTTCCCGGAATACACTTTCAACCACTTTTTTGAGTGTTTCCGGCTGCAGATTTTTTCCAAGTTCAATAATACCCGCGGAAATAGCGCGGGCATGCTCTTCCGCTTCTATCTTAAAGGTTGCCTGCAGGCGTTTCTTGAATTCTAACTCTTTTTCATCCATCCTAAAACACCACCCCTATATTTTATACTGAGAAACCATTTGCTTTAATTTTTGTCCCAGTTCGTTGATATTTTTAGCCGCGGTTTCCGTCTGCTTGATACTTGTCGCATTTTCAGATGCTGATTGGTTTATACTCTCCATCGCTTTCCCAATCTGATCCATCCCGACGACTTGCTGATTGCTTGAAGCCACAATCTGCATTGCCGCTTGTACTGCTTCCTGCGTGGCATCGGTCAGCGCTTTAATTACTTCCCCGGCCTGCATCGCCTGCTTGACTCCCGATTCTACGGCTTTGCTTCCCTGTTCCGTTACCATCACCGCTACATTTGTCGATTTCTGCACATCGTTTAATATTCTTCGGACTTCTGTAGTCGCCTGTTTTGACTGCTCAGCCAGGCTTCTTATTTCCTGCGCAACAACGGCAAAACCCTTACCCTGTTCTCCGGCCCTTGCGGCTTCTATGCCCGCATTAACGGCAAGCAGGTTTGACTGGTCCGCTATGTCCGTAACTGATGCGATAATGCCTCCTATGGACTGGCTCTGTTCGCTCAATGAAACAATGGTTTTCGCGATGGATTCCATCTGAACCCGGATCCGGTTTATTTCCGCGGTTGTTTCTTCAACAGATTTCTGTCCTGTTTGTGAAACATTTGCAAGCTTCTGTGAGCTTTCTGATACGCCTTTTGCTTTCTGTGAAGAAAGCTGCGCCGCCTGCTTTACTTCTTCCACCGTAGTCGTAGTTTCATTGATTGCAACAACGTTTTCAGCAGCGCCTGTGGCGACCTGGGTTGTTGAAACAAGTATTTCACTGGAAGTGGTTGTAAGTAAATTCACGCCCTCTAGGATCTCCTTCATCTGGTTTCTAATCATTGCAACCATTTCACTGAAGGACTGTATCATTACACCGAATTCACTCCTGCTTGTTTTGTAAGCGGAAAAATCCATTGTCAAATCTTTTGAAGTAATCATATCCGTAACAAGCTTCAAAGGTTTTGTTATACTCATAGTCAGTAGCACAGCTATTAGAATACCCAGTACAAGGGTTACTGACCCTAACAAAATCATCACTAAAAACGAACTGGCATATTGCTTTTTCGCATTTTCAAAGTTGAGTGCGGTTACTTCCCTTTCAAGTCTTATCAGTTCGTCTAAATGATTGATCCATTGACGATTTATAAGTCGTAATTCCTTATTTTCTAAATCAATAGCTTCACTATATTTATCCGCTTGAACCATATTAATAAGGCTATTGTATAATCGTTTTGAATCATCTTGAACAACCTTTATTTGGGATACTATGTCAAATGCTTTTGTCTCTTCCTTTGTGATCGATTTTTCATATTTATCGAGACACTCATAGTAATGCTTCCACAGCCCATCAATAAGCTTAAGTTTTTCTTCTTGGTTTTTTTTGACTCTATCCAGCAGGACACCGCGTATGTTGATCGAATATTCTCTTATATCATCTATCATTTCATTGGCCAGAAATGTACTGACATTCTCAACTTCAACAATCCTTTCAATCCCGAAGAAAACCTTTTTTGTCGTAGTTAGCCCAAACAGGATTACTGCTATCATAAAGACAAAAATAACACCGAAACCCAGCCCCAGCCGTATACCTACTTTCATGTTTTCAAACATAACATATTCCTCCCTTTTATTTTTAAAATATTCACTCATTTTTCATGCTGATTGACAATAATTTTCGGGTCATTCAGTATTTTTTCCGTATCAAGAACAGCCATCAGTTCTTTTGTAACCCCTTTTAGGTAATCCGCCCCGATTCCCGAAACTGTGGGCGGAGATTCCTGAATATCTTCAAGCATAACCCTGTGGGTACCTGTTATGGCATCCGCCAATATGCCGAACTCCATAAGTTCGTTTCGAACAATGATTATTTTGTTGAGTTCACCCAGCCCTTTTGCCGGAATATTAAAAAACTTTTTTAAATCAATTACCGATAATATCTGCCCGCGCACGTTTGCCAGGCCCAGTACAAAGGAAGGAGTGCCAGGTAAAGGCGTGAAATCCTTGAGCGGATACACTTCCCGTATATACTTTGATTCCACTCCGTATGTTTCTGAAGCTAGGCGGAATTCGATAACGTCTAGAAATTGACGGTTGACACCCGTTTTTTCCGGTTCTTTTGCAAGCGCTCTCGCCCGGGTTTTGAGTATTGAACGTATTAATTCATCTTTGTCCTGGTTCATAGCGGTACTCCTGCCTGCATAGTGGCATTGACTATTTCCCTGAACCTGCCTGCTGTCAGTCCGTCTGATTCAGGTAGAATGTCATCTTGTTTTAATGCGTCCAAAAGAGAAAGAGCATTTCTAAAACATTTTTTTGTATTCTGAATATTTCCCTGCCTTAACATAAGATTGCCGAGCGTAAAATGGGCCAGAATCAGGTTCGGGTCAAGATACAGCGCCCGCTTAAGCGAAGCTATCGCTCCATCTTCGCTATTTTGCTCCTGCAGTATAGCTGCCCGAAGATAATGCAGTATTGGATTCAGTTTTTCTTTTATAATCGCTTTTTCACATAAACATAGCGCTTCCGAAAGCTTTCCCTCATTTGCAAGCGCCCGAACAGCAAGCGTAGCAGAAATGTTTGGGATTTCTTCCAGCGTTTTGACTGTCTGTGCATACTGTCCCTGCGCATAAAGACCTAACGCTTCCTTATATGTATCCTTTTGTAATTCGGTTTTGTCATCTTCCGGCAGGGTGGTGGAAGCAAATATCTCCGGTTGAGCAAACTCAATTTCAGGCAAATAATTATCTTCTAATTTCGGTTGAACAAAACCCCGTGTGTCTTTTTTATAAACAATTGCCCCCGGAAAGTTCACCGAGCTGAATTGCGGGAACTGAATCTGCGAAAGTTCGCATGCGCTTACCATAAAATATCCGCCGTCCACCAGCGATTTGTAAAGATTATGCGCTACTTGTCTACCGCGGTTTGGGACAAAATACATCAACACATTCCGACAGAATATTATATCCATTGCATTTGTATTATTCACAGGGGTAGGATAAATGTCTTCTGCCAGGTTCAGATAGGCAAAAACAACCATTTTCTTAATATCAGAATTAATCTCATACTTCCCATCTATATTGCAGCAGAAATATCTTTCCTTAAGCCATGCAGGTGCATTACGGAAGGACCACTCCCCGTATACTCCGGCGGCAGCTTTTCTCAGGATTCTTGGATTGATATCTGTGGCAAGAATTGTTATATTCCAGTCTTTTATTTCAGGTATAGCTTTGTGCAGCGCGATAGCAATCGAATATGGTTCTTCACCAGTCGAGCAGCCGGCGCTCCAGATTCTCAGGCGTTTTTCATCCTTTGTCTTTGAACGAATTATTTCCGGCAGAATCTTTTCTATCAAGGCATTAAAGACTTCTGGTTCACGCCAAAAATATGTTTCATTTACAGTAAGATGACTTGTCAGGATTTCCAGATGCTCCATGCTTACCGTAGATTTCATCAGCCACTGAATAAAAGCTTCGGTATCAGGAAAATCAAATTCTTTAGCCGCAGGCACAATATTGCGTTCAAGATCACCCCATCTTTCACGAGGGAAGTGTAAACCCATCCTGGATGCGACAAATTCGCTTAATTGCAACATTCTACTATCGGAAAACATATTCTTTATTGTGTCTTTTCTGAGAGCGCTGTCTCCAACGACTTCTCTTCTTCAAGTGAAAGAAACTGGTCCAGGTCACAGATTAGAAACAATCCCTGTTCCAGTTTTACCACGCCTTCAATATATCCGGCATACGGAAGGTCTTGTTTGGCAATTACCAACTCTCGTTCTTCAAGTTTATGGACACCGCTTACCGAATCAGCCACAAGAGCCACCAGCCGTTTGGCTGTCCTGGCAATTATAAGCTGGTCTTCAAGCCGTATTTCTCGTTCCGGCAGATGGAACCTGCGTCGTACATTTATCACAGGTATAACCTGCCCCTGCATATTTATCACGCCTATAACGATATCAGGCGCTTTCGGCAGAGGGGTGATTTCCACTATCCGGACTACCCTTTCTACAGAGGAAAGCGGCAGGGCGTACCGCGGCTCATCTAATGAAAATATAACGATATCCCGTAGTCCTTTTAAGCAAGTGTTCAAACGGAAATCCTCCGGCGTTCTTCTGGAGATACTCCTAAATTATTTAAACGCATAATAAACTCTTTATTATCAAACGGTTTTGATAAATAGGCGTCTGCTCCGTAGCTTGGGATTTTTTTCTTTGTTTCTTCTGAATGATGTTCTGTTATTGCCAAAATTTTTATATGTTTTGTCTGTGGGTCAAATTTTAATTTTCTGCATACTTCAAACCCGTCAATCCCGGGTAGTTTTAAATCAAGTATTACTATGTCCGGCTTAAAAGATACAACTTGCCTTCCGGCTTCAAATCCGTCCATCGCAGAACTCAAGATACAATCCGGACGGCTCTTTTTGATTAGCCGGGTTATTAAGTTAATCATACCTTTTTCATCGTCAACTATAAGAATCCGGCAACTCCATTCTTTAGCAAGTTCATCCGGAAGAGGAAACTTGTTTTTTTTAAGGAATTCTATCAGGTCATCTTGTTTCACTCTTCGGTGTCCGCCAAGCGTTTTATACGCGGGAAGTTGTCCCTGTTCTATCCAGTTAATAACGGTCGGCATAGTAACACCGCAGATTTTGCTTATATGATGCGTCGTGAACGCTGTCTTGCTCATAGCTTCTTCTAATCCTCCCATTAGTTGTTTTAGTTGTTTTAGTTGTTTTAGTTGTTTTAGTATAACATAATTACATATCCTTGTCAATAGGGCGTATCACACACAACAATTAAATCTACAAACGCGTATGTTTTGTTAAACGCAGTGTATCTGAGTTAAAACGCGTGTAACACAGGACAAGACATATAGTATAATTTAATTAACAAAAATATAGCGAAGGTGAACAAACGGGGAGAGTTTATGAAGGCCACTACTGTGAAACTGCTCAATTTAATCTTATCCTTAATAATCATCATGGCATCGGTTATTTTATGCCATCAAATTATTTCAACTTCAATTTCCAACCAAAAGAACAATAACGATTATGCTGAACTCAACCATATCAAATACGGCCTTTTAAGTGTTGAAGAATGGAAACGACAAATTTCCGTAATTATAGTCGAGAAGATCAATAATCTGGATTTATCAAGGACGAATGAGCAGGAACTCCGAAAACATATCGAAGTTATGTTGAATACCTTTATTGATCAAGTCGGCAAGAAAATCAGGGAAGGAAACTCAGGCTCAGTTGAGGGTTGGGTAAAACAAGCTTTTGTAAATATTTTTATCAGCCTGGAAGACATAAAAAAAGGTGTTCCTGAATATGCGGATACCATCATTCATGAGATTACGAAATTAAAAACAAAAGGCCAGATAAAAACCTTGCTGAACAAACAGCTTAAACATTATTTTGACCAAACCAATAGTACACAGGACACATCTCAACTAAGCCGCATCCTTCTTAATACTGATTCTAAAGATATCGAAAGCGCGAAGGCCAAGATTGATAAAGCAATTTCGATTAAACATAGCCTTATTTTTAAGTCGACTATTCTGTTGATCATTCTGTCGGTTATACTTTTTGCTTTACCTGGTTTTAGCAAGCAACCTTTGGCCACCTCACAGTACATACTCCTTGTTATGTCTCTTCTTATACTGCTGATAGCCGGCGTAACCACGCCCATGATTAATATAGAAGCAAAAATTTCACATATTAGGTTTGTGTTGACGGGGCATCCTATTCATTTTGAGAACCAAGTATTGTATTTCCAAAGCAAAAGTATTTTAGACATATTTTGGATCATGATTATGCAAAAGGGTATTCTGATGAAATTAGTCGGGGCCTTGATTATGACCTTCAGTATTTTTTTCCCCCTATTAAAAATAGCATCGTCACTGGTATATTATTACAATTATCACAACGCAAGGGAGAACCCGGTGATCAAGTTTTTTGTCTTAAAATCAGGAAAATGGTCTATGGCCGATGTCATGGTGGTTGCCATATTTATGGCATATATTGGATTTGACGGGATTATTACCAGCCAGCTCAGTGAATTAAGCTCTGCAGGCCAGGAACTTATGATCTTAACTACGAATGGCACTTCTCTTCAGCCGGGATATTATTTGTTTTTGACATACACTCTATTAGCATTATTTTTATCAGGATACCTAACCAGAACCCATCCTCAGGCGTAGGTGGTGCAAGAATCCATAGGTTACTCACTAAAAAGGTTTTGTCAATTCTCATCGCCTTTTAGAACGCATTCCTACGCTGCTTTAAAACAATCCTGTCGTGTTTATTTGATTTTATCGGGAACAAGTTCTGTCCTAAAAACAGCACGTAAGACGTGAATTCGAGATTCTCAGGAAGTGACCCATAGTTTGGCGCTGAATGAGCATATCTCATGGTTATTTCTATAGTTTTATGCCCCATAAGTTCTTTTACGGTATACAGGTCTACACCTGACATAACCAAATGACTGGCAAACGTATAACGGAGATCGTGAAATTTAAAATTATTTATTCCCGCTGCTGGGTTAAACTTTAATGCTAAACTAAGTCAAAACTGTAATGTTTCTTCAACGTTTTTTGTTTCCACAAAGAATAAACCACTGGGTAAACCAAAAGTTCAAGCGCAAAGCTTGTGAATACCCCGCCAATCATAGGCGCGGCGATACGTTTCATAACATCAGCACCTGTACCGGTAGACCACATTATGGGTAATAACCCTACAAATATTGCAGTAACTGTCATCATCTTCGGGCGAATTCTCCGTACCGCACCGTGGATCACCGCGTTTGTGAGATCGGCAGTGTTGTTCATTCTGTCATTTTTCACCGCGTCTTGATACGCCATGTCGAGGAATAACAGCATAAACACGCCGGTCTCTGCGTCCAACCCCATCAACGCTATCATCCCAACCCACACGGCAATCGAAATGTTGTATCCCAGTATAAATAGCAACCACACTGCGCCGATTAACGAAAATGGTACGGCTAATAACACAATCCCAGTTTTCACCCACGACTTAGTGTTCATGTAAAGAAGGAGGAAGATCAGAAACAGCGTTATTGGTACAACAACTTTTAACCGCTGATTTACCCGCACAATATTTTCGTATTGACCACTCCAGTTCAAGGAATATCCGGTCGGTAATTTTACTGTTGCGGCAACTTTTTTCTTTGCATCCTCGACGTATTTCCCAACATCGCGTCCTATGAGATCGACATAAACGTACCCAGCGAGTAAGCCGTTTTCGTTGCGTATCATCGCGGGCCCGGTAACCGTTTTTATATCCGCCACCTGCGCAAGTGGAACTTGGATACCGTCGGGTGTAGGTACGAGTACGCGTTGAAGCTGCGTTAAATTATCCCGTAGCTCACGCGGGTAACGGATATTGACAGAATACCGCGCACGACCTTCGATGGTGGTAGTAACATTTTCACCGCCAATAGCTGTCATTATAACGGTTTCTATATCGTCGATGGAAAGGTTGTACCGCGCCGCCTGTTCGCGGTTAATCACAAAATCGATGAAGTACCCGCCAGTAACGCGTTCCGCAAAAACGCTTCTCGTTCCTGGGACGGTTTTTATCGCGGATTCTATATCTGCGCCGATAGACTCGATTATGCTGCTATCGCTACCAAAAATTTTTATCCCCACAGGCGTGCGTACGCCGGTAGTAAGCATATCTATCCTCGCTTTAATCGGCATTGTCCACGCGTTGGTTACTCCGGGAAACTTCATTTTGCTATCCATCTCGTTCACGAGCTCATCCCAGGTAATATGTTCCGGCCAAAATGGTGTGAACACCTGCCGTACCGGGTTTGGTATCCACGTATACCAGCGTTTAAGTTTCCGCCACTTGTTCTCAGGTTTTAACACAACAGTGGTCTCCATCATAGAAAACGGCGCGGGGTCTGTTGAAGTATCTGCGCGGCCGGCTTTTCCGAACACGCGCTCGACTTCGGGGAAAGATTTAAGGATTTGATCCTGTGTTTGTAACAACTTACTCGCTTCAGTCACAGATATCCCGGGCAACGTCGTTGGCATGTAAAGTATCGCGCCTTCGTTCAACGGCGGCATAAACTCGGTACCCAACCGGATATATACCGGAATGGTGAGTATAACAAGAATAGCAGCAACGAGTACCACCATAATACGGTTTTTTAACGCCCACCGGCATACCGGCTCGTACACTTTTTGTAGCATTGCGCTTACGGGATGATGTTCTTCAGCATGATACTTTCCTACGATAAACGCATTAAAAATGTTTGAAAACCATACCGGTTTGAAGTTAACGGGGTCCACCCGGGTAAACATCAACCGTATTGCCGGGTCAAGCGTTATCGCAAGTATAGCAGCGATTGCCATTGCTAACGTTTTGCTTACTGCTAAAGGTTTGAACAACCGCCCTTCTTGGTCGAGTAGCGTGAAGACAGGAAGGAATGAAACCGCAATCACGAGCAACGAAAAAAAGACGGACGGTACCACTTCTTTCATCGCCTGTATTCTCACTTCGTGGAAGTCGCCCTTTCGCCCGTTATCGAGCCACTCCTGCATTCTTTTATACGCGTTTTCCACTTCAATAATCGCACCGTCAACGAGTATGCCGATTGAGATCGCAATACCGGACAAACTCATAATGTTTGTTGTAAGCTTTAATCCAAACAATGGTATAAACGTCAGGAATACGCTGATTGGTATAGTGATTATCGGCACTATTGCTGAAGGAAAGTGCCAGAGAAAAACAAGTATTACGATACTTACAATAATCATTTCTTCTACTAACTGATGCTTTAAGGTATCAATTGCGCGAAGGATAAGTTCTGACCGGTCGTAAGTACTAACAATCGTCACTCCCGGCGGTAAGGATGGCAGGAGCTCTTTTATCTTACTCTTTACCCGCGTGATAACGTTTAACGCGTTCTCACCGTGCCGCATAATAATGATTCCGCCGACGGTATCTCCTTGCCCGTCGAGATCAGCAATACCCCGGCGAATGTCCGGCCCGATTTGTACCGTTGCAACGTTGCGGATAGTCAACTGCGTACCGTCAACGGATTTCCCGAGCCCGATTCCTTCGATATCTTCCATCGTTTTTGCATACCCGCGCCCGCGGATCATGTACTCCGTCCCTGCGAGCTCGATCATCCGTCCACCGACATCATTATTGTTTTTACGTACCGCATCGATAACGTCGAATATTGAAACATTGTATCCCGTAAGTAATGATGGGTTCACGACTATTTGGTACTGTTTTTGGTATCCTCCGACAGCAGCGACTTCCGCAACGCCGGGGACAGACTGGAGTTGGTATTTAAGAAACCAATCCTGCAGGCTTCTAAGTTCTGAGGGTGACGATTTCCCGGACTTATCCACTAACGCATATTGGTATACCCACCCAACGCCGGTAGCGTCGGGTCCGAGTTCAGTCGTTACCCCGGAAGGCAACCGCGGCAGGGTTTTACTCAAATACTCAAGCACGCGCGAACGCGCCCAATAGATGTCGGTACCGTCCTGAAATATTACGTAAACATAGGAAAATCCGAAATCGGAAAATCCCCGTACGGCTTTAACCTTCGGCATGCCCAGCAAGCTTGAGACTATAGGGTAGGTCACCTGGTCCTCAACGATATCTGGGCTGCGGTCCCAACGCGAATACACGATTACCTGTGTATCAGAAAGGTCCGGTATTGCGTCTAATGGTATGTTCCTGATAGCATATACCGCAAAAGCCATCATTACTAATGTCAAAAGTATTACAAGAAATTTATTCTTTGCTGAAAACTCAACAATTTTTTCTAGCATACAAACCCGCCTTATTGCGCAGCGTTAATCGCGGAGTTAAGTTTAGACTCGGAATCCAACAAAAAATTTGCGGAGGCAACCACTTCGTCTCCGGAGTTGATACCCGATATTATTTCGTAATACCCATCCGCATTATTCCCGGTGATAACCTCTTTCGGTGCGTATTTTCCGCTGGAAAGTTTGATAAACACAATTTTGCGTCTCCCGGAATCGACAACACAATCTTCGGGCACCGCAAGTTTTGTCCCAAGGTCGACGTAAATATCCGCGTTGACAAACATCTCGGGTTTAAGCGCGTCGGTGGTATCATTAACTTCTGCGCGTACGCGCAGCGTCCGTGTTTTATCGTCAAGATAACGGTCTACCGACTTGATTGTACCGTCAAACTTTTCCCCGGGTAATGCCACGGCTTCTACTGCCACCCGCTGCCCTTCCTTAACCTTTCCCGCATCGTACTCGTATATTTGGAGGTATACCCACACATTTGTGTTTTCATTGTGCGTCATTTCGGATGACATAATAAGGTTTGTCGGGTAAGGTGTATCTTTTTTTATGTTATCCACCTGCGCGTCGGATAACCCCATGTGTTTAAGTTTTAACTTTCCAGACTCTATCATTGACTCCATAGACTTGATTGTATCCCCGCCGACAGTCGTTTTCTTGAGGTTATCATAATCCTTCAACGAATTTTGGTATTCAATAATAGCGTTATAAAGTTCGGTATCATGCGCAACCTTGCCCGTCGCACGTAAGGTTAACGCTATCCTCCGGTATTTTGCGGGTACGGTTTTAAGGTTTACCATTCGTTCCTGTTCCGGTGTTAACGTTACCACAGATTGGCCCGATACTTCCGACGTGTTTGACGTACCGGTACTTGGTTCCATTGGCACTAAAGTCATCCCGCAGATCGGGCAACTGCCGAGTTTGTCGGATATATAACTAGGATGCATAGGGCAGTGATACTTTACAGCGGACCCGTCCTTCGCGTGGTTATTATTGTGAGAGAAACGTTGTATGACATACACCGCGCTAAAAACAGCTACCACCGCTATTATTACTCCAATAATAATTATTTTAACATTTTTGTTCATTCTTCATCTCCTTGTAAGGTTTGGATATCGGTACCAGTATAATACTCAATTTTTGCGAATACCATCTGCAGTTCGTGGAGGTACGTGTAATACTCAACGACATTATCGAGAAACCGTTGTTGGCTATCGAGAAGGTCATAATACATATTTTTCCCGGAAATATATCCCGTCTCCGTGAGGGATAACGCCTGGCGGTCATTTGGGATAACAGTATTCGTGTATGTTTCAGTGACGAACTTCAACGCCGTGTATCGCGCCCATAACATTTTAATTTCGCGTTCCATCGCATTTCTTTCCCCCGCGAGCTCAACCGCAGATACCGCAATATTTTCCTTTGCCGCTTTAACGCTTGCGGATTGTTTATTCCACAAAAACGGTATCCCGGTTTGTATCATCGCCGCAGTGCCGTACATCGCGGACTGTTTTACCCCGAGCATAAGGTCGGGTATCCATTCCGCGCGGGCAAGATCGTACGTGTACGACGCGCGGAGAAGGTCGTACGTCTTAACTTTATACTGCGGGAACGTGTTAAACGCAGTATAGAGTATCAAAGAAAGATCCGTAGTAATAGTATCCCCCGGTTCTGTTGCAGGTGTGCCAACTGGTGTTTCTGCCATACGCGCGAGGTGTAAGTTTAATTCTAACTGCGATGACGCAACCTCCTGTTGTGCAAGGTCAAACATACTTTGTACCTGCGCTAATGCGCTTACCGACTTCAGGACGTCAAACTTTTGCACTTTTCCCGAACTATACTGTACCTCCGCGATATCTTTGTACCTCTGTGCGAGGCCGCGTTGTTCGTTTAGCACGCCCATTTTTTTGTAGGCAAGCCAGTAGGACCAATAAAACTCTTTTGTTTTCAGTATTACCTCGCGTTTAACATTCTCGAACTCGTTTTTGGCCATTGCAGTGTCAATTCCCGCAATACTTTTTCGGTAATAATATTTCTTGGTTAACGGCACTCCCTGGGACAAACTCACGCCAAAATCTTTATCGCTCAACTCCATGTTTATTGACGGGATATCCCACACCGCAGCGCCTTGTTCTTCTGTGACACGCGCGTCCACACGTTTTTTCGTGGATTGTACTTCATAATTAGAGTTTATCGCGTTATCTATTAAATCAGTAAGCATTGTGGATGTTGACGCGTATACGGTACTACCAGTCAAGAAAACGGGAACCAGTAGTGCTGTCGAAAACAAATATTTTCTAATGATATTATTCATAAACACCTTCCTAGACTATCACTTCTTGCGAACATAATACTTGTACTCTTTATCAGTAAAGTCAGTCGACAGAAGCTCGTTCTCTTTAGCGTTATACTACGAGGGAATATCCTGTTTTGCCCCGGGATCGTCAGCGATAAATTCTAGAACCTCGCCCAAGTTAGGTTTCTCAACCTCCTGCTTTGTTTTTATAATTGGTAACGGGCATATACTGCTCCCATATAAGATTATAGCAGAAATTGGTAGAATAAAGCCTCTGGAAAATGGAGGCAAAAAAGTATGGGGTATCGTAAATGGGACAGCGAAACGAAGTTTCTCATAGTGTTAGAAGGG
>JBBAAG010000019.1 GCA_041658405.1 Elusimicrobiota bacterium | reverse complement strand
CAATGGCTACCGGTGTAAAAACCACAAATGGCGCGCTTGGTGTTGATGTTGATGGTATTGTCTTGGAATCTGTGCTTGAACGCGCACAGAAATTGGGCAAGCGTGTTGGGCTTGTGACCACTGACACTATTGTTGGTGCTACGCCGTCAGGGTTCGGTGCGCATGTTGTCAGCAGAAAAATGAAAGATAAAATTCCGGAACAGTTTCTTGCAAAAAAAATTAATGTCCTGTTTGGCGGAGGTGCGGAAAGTTTTAAGGCAAAGGAAGGCGGGAGTGATAAAATCCAGGATTTTATTAATGCAGGGTATATCGTCGCGAGAACTAAGGATGAACTAAATAAAATTAATGCTGGTAAGGTTGCGCTGGCACTAGGATTGTTTTCGGAAAAAGAAGTAGACTATTACCAAACCCGTGCGTCAACAGTACCGTCATTAGTTGATATGACAATAAAAGCACTGGAGATTCTCTCACGTGATGAAGACGGTTTCTTTCTTATGATTGAAGGAGCAAGGATTGATCATGCTGCGCATATTAATGACGCGAAGAGGTTAGTTGATGAACTGTTAGAGTTTGATAATACCATAAGCGTTGTCGAGCAGTATATCAAAAGGAATCCGGATACTTTGCTGATAGTAACAGCTGACCATGAAACCGGTTCGCCGGTGTTTGACTATCCGTATAAGTACAAAAAACCGGAAGAGCTTGAAGAACTCAAGCAATTGAAGAATATTCATTGGATAGGAAAAGAACATACTTCTGCGCCATTAATGCTATTTGGTATCGGCCCAGGGGCTGAACAACTAAGGGGTATGCATGATAACACTTGTGTTGCGAATATAATTTTTCAAGCCCTGTCACAAGCGGGAGGAACTAAAACTGGTGGAAAATAGCTTTATCAATGCTTGACTTGGTAAATGGTATGTTATATTATTACCAAATATGCGAAGATGAATTTATTAACTGGATAAAATGTGTTTTATGATGAAAATTTCTAGATATATAGTCTTTACCTTTATATGTTTAACAACTCTTGCGGTTAATCCGTTATATGCTCCGCCTGTAAATGACAGCCAGGATCTTGAAATTATCCGCCGGGAATCTGCCATAGCTGAATCTATACAAGTGCAAATAGAAGATATGCTGAGCAAATACTACAAAAAAAGTACGTATATTGTCAGTGTGAAAGCCAATATCGCAAGAGTTATTCCCAGAACTGAAACCCCTCAGCCTGCCAAGCAGGAAGCTCCGCAAGTTGAAGATCTTCCGGGATTACCTATGCAGGCAGCGCCGGTAGTGCCAAAACAGCCTGCTGAACCTGTTTCCCAAGAGTCAATCCTGATGGATCGTTACAGGATTCAGTATCTGGAAGTAACTGTTCTGGTAGATGAAAAAGTGTTTAATGACCAGGACAAAGCGTTTGTTGAGACTTTAGTCAAAAACCAAACCGGGTTTGATATAATCCGTGGTGACCGTTTAACGATAAAGAAAATGTTGTTTCCGGAAGTACAAACTGGTGAAACTGCTGTCGAGAAAAAGGAACGCGAACGTTCCGAAATGTGGCAGAATATGTTCCCGTATATAATAACGTTCGCAATATTTGCGGGTTTTGTACTGTTAATGGTAGTTGTGATGCAAGTATTGAATTTTATGAAACCCAAGCCTATACCGCAGCAGGAATATCCCGGGGGATATTATAATCCAAGGATTACGATTGACCCGCAACAGAATTTATCGCAGGGAAATGAACCTAATATCCATGTTCCTTCATTATCACGCGGAGGATTTAATGAACTTATGCCATCATCTGAAGTAAACGTATTCCCGGATAAAAGTTCGTTTAACGAACTTAAACGCTTGATGATTACGACGATTGAGAGTAATCCTAAGCTTTCAAGTGAAATATTTACCGGATGGGTTAATTATGACGAAGAAAAAGGAGTGGTGGATATAGCGACATTTCTTAAAGCCGTTAATCCCAGGGAAGTAAAAGTCTTAGCTTCTTATATGCCGAATGATATTTTAGCAAAGGTGGATCAAAAGGCGCCTCAGGTGACAAGTTATGAGGAACAAGAAGTTATTACATTATTTAAAAAGTTTTATGAGGAATTCCATAAAACCCAAGCAGTTAATACTGCTGAAGGTGCGGAAGTTGCTGGAGGTACTGGTGACGCGCAGCAGCGGGAAGAAAACAGTAGTTTCTTTGATTTTCTTAAACCATTAAACCCCCACCAGATATTTCATATCGTTCGGGAAGAACCTGTGTCGGTAATAGCTTTAATACTTGCCCAACTAACACCCGATATCGCTGCGGGATTATTAAATGAGTTACCGGATAATATTCGTGTACAGGTGCCGTTGGAGATGGGTAAAATCAGAAATTTACCGATATCTGCATACCGCGAGACCGCAGCAAAGCTTGCACAGAAAGCAATTGAAGTTGAAAAACTAAGGAACGTGACACTTGATGGTGTGGAAGCGTTGATAAACATACTTGAACAATCATCACCGGATATGGAACAACAGATATTGGATACTATAACAGCCCAAGATAGCGCGATGGCGGAAAAACTGCGTAAAGTTTATGTAAGTTTTGATAAACTTCCGCAATTGCCGGACCGTACGTTATCAAATCTTGTAAATGATATTGACCGTGAAATACTGATAAAATCGTTGACCAGCGCAAGTGAGGGTGTTAAAGAAAAGGTGTTGATCAACCTTCCCGGACGGGCAAGGATTATTGTTAGTGACGGGATAAAGCGTGCAGAGGAAGATGGATTGTCGGTTGACGAAATATACAGAGCGCGGAGAGTTGTTACGTCAAAGATACGCGAACTAGTAAAGGCCGGAAAAATTGATATCGGGAATTGATATCCGTATATTAATTTAATTGTTATATTTTTTTGAAAGAGTGGGTGCAGGATGGTAAAGAAAAGTTTTGCTGTACTGATATTTCTGTCTTTAACAATATTATTTACAAGTGTTAATGCTCAATGTTTGACTAACGATGAGATTATCTCTAAAATAGATACCGCGCTGGCGCCGTTTCCTGAAAAAATAGCTGAGCTCAAACAAGACGTAAAACGTGTTGTGCTTTATACAATACGTACAGACAAAACTAATGTTAATGACGCTGTGGCAAAGCAAATTGAAGGCAAGGTTATATCCTCTTTTCTTAAAGTCCAGCGTCCGACGTTGATATATTCACCAGAAGTACGGCCTATGCGTATCACCACAAAAGATAATGTTTTTAAATTTACTTCCGGATTCCAGTCAACTGAAGAAATTAAGGAAGCCAGCCGTAAGTTGAGATTTGACGGGTTTTTAGAAGGCGATTTTTTGTTGACAGACACAGCGGTATATCTTAACCTGAGGATAGTGGATACTGAATCGTTAAGTGTTGTGTGGAGTAATGATTTTACGAGCCAGATTTCAACTGCTAACACACAACCGAGTTTTGGTACGGATTTTGGTATTGGTTTTGGTGGGATGCAGATTGGAGAGACAGCTTCCAGCGGGCAGATAGCTGTACCGCCATTTGTTAATTACATATCCTTTGATGGCAGAATATCTTTAAAAACGGTGTTCAGTGAAACTGCAAAGGTTACTTTTACTGCTGGAGCATTATATCTTTACAGTGGGATTGAATCAACCATAGTACCACAGACGATGGTATCAATGAGTAAAAATGCAGGGTCGTTCAATCCTTATGGACGTGTGGGAATAAGGTTGCCTCTGATTTCCGTGAAACGCAAACCCGGAACACCAAAGCGTGATATTCTGGCAACTGAGTTTAATTTCGGGAAAATATGCGGGTGGGATGTCGAGAAGTTAAGGATGTTTGATGTTTTAGGAGTCAGAGTAGAGACTGATATTGCAGAAAATATTTCGTTGGGATTGGGTGTTTCGTATGTATCTTTATACGAAATTATGCTTAAATCCGGGACAACTGATATAAGGGTTAAGGTTGGTGGATTATATTATGAATTATCGATACTACGTTTTAATTTTACTTTGTAGTATTGCTTTAATAGTAGGCAGTAGTATACCCGCGGTAGGTGCTACGGATGAGCAACTTGCTGCGTTTGAACGTAAAATTGTTGATTTAACGCAGCAGGTAGAACGGTTAAAAATGCAGAACGATATTTTTCAGGCTGAGATCTCAAGTTTTACAATACGCGCGGATATGCTGGAGATGATGTTTGAAAGTAATTACCGCGTATTATCAAGCGAGTTGAAGAGTTCCACTGCAAAAGGTAATACTGCCGGAGGTACTGATGTTCTAAAAGATAAAGGTATTATGGAAACAGTTACGGTTGATGGTAAGAAACAGCAGTACGTACATATTCAAAGTAAGGATAAGGATAATGAGATAGATATTTTAGTTGATCCGCAGTACGTGGATATGAGTATCGAGATGCCGAATAAAAATGTTAAACCAACGCAGCAACAGCAGAAACCACAGCAGGATAATAAGTCAGCAGAAGAACGCGCAAAGGAAGCGGATGAGTATCTTAGTAAACAGATGGACAACAAATCATCCGGAGGTAAACCTATAAGTAAAGACGTGCTTAAAGATTTGCATGAAACCCAAAAATTGTTCTATTCAAAAAAGTATTATGATGCGTTAAAGACCGTTCAAAGATCGTTGATGACACAGGAAACGTCATTAGGGTATGCATTGCAAGGATCAATTTTTTATACATTAGGAGATACTGAAGCTGCGGTTAATTCGTGGGAGTCTGCATTGAAACTGGATCCTGAAATGGAAGAAGTTAAACGCGCATTGTTGAGATACGGTAAGAGAAGGTAAAGGTAGGAGTCGAGTTTATGCCAACAACTATTTTAGGTATTGCGTTAGGATTATTTTTGATGGTGCTAGCTATCATAACTACTGCGAACCAGGATCCTACGGCGCATCGCAGTGTTTACAGCTTGTACCTTGACCTCTCAGCTTTTTTTATTGTTGTCGGAGGAACAATAGCAGCCACGCTTATTGCCCACCCGTTCTCTCATATTATACGCGGGATGAACGCTTTTTTTACGTTGTTTTTCCGTCAGGAGTTTGATAATTTGAAAATAGTAGAGGAAATATGCGAATTTGCGAATATATATGCGCAAACCGGAATTAAGGGGTTGGAAGGCAGGATTAAGACGTACAAAGATGAAAACATGTTGAATGACGGGATGAAGATGATACTTGACGGGTACCAGAAAGATGAGATCAAAAAAGCGTTAGAGATAAATGTTACCCGCAGATATGACCGTGAGATGATAGATTATTACGTTTTCCGTACAATGGGGCGTTCCGCTCCGGCATTCGGGATGGTAGGAACTTTGATTGGATTAATTTTTATGTTGCGTTCATTGGGTGATTCCCCTGAAAAAATGGGGCCGTTCATAGCAACAGCATTAGTGGCGACGTTGTATGGGTTGATTTTAGCAAATGTTATTTTTATACCAATGGGAAATAAGATTGAGCATCACGCTGAAATTAACTTGAGAATAGGCAATCTGCAGATACAGGGTGTGATGTATATCATAGAAAAAAGGCATCCTATATTTATACGTGACCAGCTTTCGCATTTTATGTCGCCTTTACAGAGGAAAAAGTTGTATGCCAAAGAAAATATTTCGCAATCCCGTTCCTCAGCGAAGGCGTAATGTGTAACAAGATATATACTTAAATGTCTGAACTTGAAGATCTCTTAAGAAGAAAAAAAGGTGAGGAAGACGAGATGGGCCGATGGGTCTTCTCGTATTCAGACATGATAACACTGTTATTTGCGTTCTTTGTTTTTCTTGCGAGTGTGTCTAATATAAACCAGGTTAAACTCGAGATGGCAAGCGATTTTTTTTCTGACAAAAAATCTTCAAACCGCGTAACATACAAAGAACTTACGCAGATGATACAAAACGCTGTAGTATCTGAAAAGTTACAGGATGAAGTAAAGGTTGTCCTTACTCCACAAGGAGTGGAGATAAATCTTAAAGACAAACTTATGTTTGACGTTGGACGCGCGGAAGTAAAGATGAATGCATTGCCAATACTGTTACGTCTATCAAACCTTTTAAACCAACCTGGAATGGCGGATCGTGTTGTTTTGGTTGAAGGACATACTGATTCCGTACCAATAAAAAGTGTACAGTATCCATCAAACTGGGAACTGTCCTCATCCCGCGCAGCGAGTGTTGTGAAGTTTTTTATTGGAAAAAAATCTGATGCGAAACGGTTTAAGTCTATCGGCTACGCTGATACTCATCCTATAGCGAAAGAGAATGATAGTATTACTGGTGAACCGGCGAATAGGAGAGTTGTGATTGTTATTACCTCAGAATCATTTGTTTCGGGTGAGCTTAGAAAAGAAATTAAGGTTGAAGAGTTGTTTACCGGTACTGATGAAGGTGCCTTAAAAATAAGTGTACCCATAAAAACTGAACCTGTGAAAACAGAGACAGCACCAGTAGCACCTGTGCCGGCAGTACAAACCCCTCAAACACCACAGAAAGTACAGCCGCAGGTTGTACCAAAAAGTGAACCTGTGAAAAAGACGGTGATACAGCCGCAGCAACCAGGTGTTCTTACTGATGTACAAAAGGATTTGATCAAAGATTATTATATACAAGCACAGGAGGCGTATCAGAGTAAAAAGTATGAGCTTGCTATATATTACTGGCAAAAAGTTTTAGAGCTTAACCCCAACCATCAACTCGCGAGTATGAATGTCGACCGTGCAAAAGATAAATTAAAGAATAAGAAGTAAGTCAAAAACTTTTCAAAAATAAATATATGGGAATTAACATTTCAGTAATCCGCAGCGGTAGTTCCGGGAATTGTACTGCGTTATGGACAAAAAACGAGTGTGTACTAATAGATTGCGGGCATGTGCGGGTGAGTGAGCTGGAATATGAGCTTAATCAACTGGGTATTTCATGCAACAATATCCGCGGGATTATTGTCACCCATGCACATAGTGATCATATCGATACTAATGGGTTAAAGTTTGCGTTGGCATACGGTATTAAAGTGTATATACATCCGGAAAATTATGAGATTGTATACTCCAACAACCAGCGTGTGATAAAACAACTTGAGGCTAATATGCAGATAGCGTTTCACCGGTTGGCACCATTTAAGATTGGAGTGTATAGGATCGAACCTTTTCGGGTAAAGCATCCTAAACATAATCCCGGATATCCCTTGGGATTTGCGTTGAGCGTAAAACGTGTGGAAGGGAATGTTAAATTTGGGTATATGACTGACCTTAAAGAAGTGACACCTGAAATACTGGAAAAACTTGCAGGTGTGTCAGCGTTGATTATTGAAACTAATTATGATCAAACTGTGATTGATAACGGGTACGGGCAACACGGTTGGGATGCGCATTTGAGTAATCAACGAGCAGCGCGTGCGGTATGCGATTTAAGCTGCGCTTCTTCTCCGTCACAACTGCGGTATGTATTTCTCGCGCATGTGAGCGACCGGAATAATACGCATGAAGATGCGTGGGATTGTGTTACTCGCGTATTACACCTGCGCGGTGTTGAAGGTATTGAACTTGTGAGAACACATAGGTATAAACGTTCACGCGTGATTACCGTTCAGGCGTAGCACCAGCACTAACCTAATAAGTTGACATCCTGCCGATTTTTGTTAATAATATACATAAATATGTTATATGGATAGGATAATATTTTGTTTATGCGTATAAGACTTATAAAAATAAACGGACAGCAAGACGCTGAGAAACTATTCGCATCAATTGGGGTAGATAAGGAAGCATGGGGCATTATGGGGCCTAAGACCCTATGGCATAATGTTGTTATTGACGATATTCCCAACCACATTGCAAATATGTTGAAACAGGAAATGCTTGCTCAAGGCGGTGCAGATTGTGCGGTGGCACGTGAAGTAGGGAGGTATGAACGCGGGACGTCTACAGTTTTATTGATGGGTACTAACAAACATTACCACCGTTTAGTCGCAAAGCTAAAGATCCAGCCATACGGAACAAAAGAATTAGCTGAAGAAATTGAACGCAGTGTTTTATGTTCAAAAAAGTTAACGCTTGAACTAAAGAACAGGGTGTTTGATTTTAGTAAAAATATTGCTGTGATGGGTATCATCAATGCAACCCCGGATTCGTTTTATGATGGAGGTAAATTCTATGATACCGCTGCGGCGGTTGCGCGAGCAGAACAAATGGCGTCCGAAGGCGTGGATATCATCGATATAGGCGGCGAATCCACACGGCCTGGCGCTGTGGAAGTCGGGGAGGATGAAGAAATTAAGCGTATTCTTCCTATAATTAAAGAAGTTGTAAAAAAGTTCCCAGACATACCTGTGAGCATAGATACTTATAAATCAGCTGTTGCAAAAGTTGCACTGGAAGCCGGTGCGTCATTGGTAAACGATATCAGTGGGTTAAGATATGACGATAATATGGTACAGACTGTACAGAGGTTCAACGTTCCGGTAGTTGTGATGCATGTTAAGGGTACTCCCAGGGATATGCAGGTAAAACCTGAATATGATGATGTCGTGCTGGATATTTACAAGTATTTTGAGGAACGTATCAAATATTTAACCTCAAATGGCATAACTAAGAATAATATTATTCTCGATCCGGGGATTGGGTTTGGGAAGAAGGTTGAGCATAATGTTGAATTGATAAATCGATTGGGGGAGTTTAAGACATTAGGCCTTCCTTTGCTGATAGGGACATCAAGAAAATCATTCATCGGAAAAATATTGGGTACTGAATCAAACCCGATACCATCCGAAGGAAGGTTGTATGGAAGTTTAGCGTCATACGTTATTGCTATACAGAACGGTACTAATATTTTACGTGTACATGACGTAGCTGCGGCAAAGCAGGTGGTGGAAATAACAGCTAGGTTATCTAAATAAAGGACTTATAGGTTTTATGGAAACATTACAGAAGTTATGGTCGCTGTATCTGGTAAACATCCTTGATATTTTAATCGTTGCGTATCTGTTATACCAACTTATGCTGGTGATAAAAGGTACCCGTGCAGTACAGATTCTTATCGGTGTAATAGTATTGCTTTTCGCAACCTTTTTTGTGAAATACGTCCTCCATTTTCCAACATTGAGCTGGTTATTAACCTACTTCTGGGTACCCGGTGTTGTAATACTGGCGGTAGTGTTTCAACCCGAACTACGCGCGGCGCTTGCGCAGCTTGGTTCACAACAGTTTGCGCGGTTGTTGATCACGCATGATTTCAGTTTCATTGAAGAAATTATATCTGCAATCCGGCAGTTTTCTGAAACGCGTACCGGGGCGCTTATTGTTCTGGAACAGGAGACCGGATTACGGGAATATATCGAGTCCGGGACTGTAATAAACGGAGAGGTTACCAATGAGCTTCTTCAAACAGTGTTTAACACAAAAGCGGTTCTTCATGATGGCGCGGTTATTATACAGAATAACCGCTTAATCGCTGCAGGGTGCCTCCTTCCATTATCCGATGAGAAAAGTATTGCTAAAATTCTTGGTACGCGTCATCGTGCGGCTATTGGGTTAAGTGAAATTACAGATGCGTATGTAATTGTAGTATCTGAAGAAACAGGTACGGTTTCTCTAGCGCATAATTCAAAACTTGAACGTGAGGTAGACCTCGACAAACTTAAAGAAAAGTTATATAACTTATACCGCAAAAGAAATGAAAGTAAATCAATGTTAACAAATATTAAAAAGACTAATCCTCAGAATAACGCAGGAGCGTAAGTTTTATGAAGTGGAATGAAAACCTTGTTCTAAAAATGATGGCGTTATTTTTAGCGACACTCCTTTGGGTTTATGTAACAAGGTTTATGAAATAGTATGCCCAAACTTTTTGGTACTGATGGTATACGTGGACGCGTAGGGCAGTGGCCGTTATGTGATGAAATAGTTTCTAAGGTTGGGTATTCGTCGGCTATTGCAGCAGTGAGGTTTTATACTAACCGGGAAAAGGTTGTATTAATCGGGCGTGATACCCGTGGGTCAGGGAAAGTGTTGTTACGGGATTTAGCGACCGGGTTGAAGTCCGCAGGACTTACCGTCGTTGATCTAGGGATAATCACAACACCGGCAGTGGCGTTTCTAACAAAAGATTCCGGGGCGGTGATGGGGGTTTCAATAACAGCATCGCATAATTCAGCGGAGTTTAACGGTATAAAACTTATCTCACCTACCGGAGAAAAAGTAAGTGACGAGATTGAAACATGGATTGAAGATCTTACAGATAAACTTGCAACTATGCCAAAGATAGCATCTACTCGCGGTAAAGTGGTAGATGGCAAACGGTATGTTAAACGCTATAAAAGCCATGCGCATAAGAAGTTTAAGGGATTCGTTAAACCGTTAAGTATTGTGATTGACTGCGCAAATGGCGCGGCATACAAGATTGCGCCCGAAATTATAAGTTCTCTCGGCGCAAAAATTAGAGTTATCTGTAATGTACCTGACGGAAAAAATATTAATCGTGCCTGCGGGTCGTTATATCCCGACAAACTGCGTAGTGCTGTAGTAGCAGAGCATGCGGATCTTGGATTAGCGTTTGACGGTGACGGTGATAGATTGATAGTAGTAAATTCTGCGGGTGAGCTCGTTAACGGAGACCATCTTTTATATCTTATCGCTAGGGATTATGCACAACGGAAGTTGTTGAATAAAAATATGGTTATCATCACGCATATGGCTAACACAGGATTAGTTGAAAAACTTGAAGAGCACGGGATTAGTACAGTACGTGTTAGGGTAGGTGATCGGTATGTCGGGGAAGGGATGAAATCTACGGGTGCAGTACTAGGCGGTGAGCCTGTGGGGCATATTATTCTGAGGCGTCACCTTCCGACCGGGGATGGAATAATAACTGCATTACAGATACTAAAAATTATTGGGGATAAGCCTGATATTTTAGAAGATGTCGTAAGGGATATACCTCAATACCCGCTGGTACTGGTTAATGTGCCTGTAAAACGGAAGATGGAAGATGGCGAGATGATGACCCACGAAGTTAGGTGTGTGGTTGAACGCCAGGAAAAGTTATTGGGTAATCCACACCGCATAAATGTACGTCCTTCCGGTACGGAACCTTACATACGTGTGATGGTTGAAGCTAAGGATCGGGTTAAAGTACAAACCGCAGCGGAGAGTATCGCTGTAGCAATAAAAAAAACAATAATATAAATATTTTGCGGAATAACAGCAGGAAGAAGGAAAAATAGAAGTATGAATAAGTGTATTACGTTAATAATAGCATCTTGCATTCTTATGGTAGGGAAAAGCGAGGGTGCAGCCATACCAGTAACGGTATCACCGGATATTATGCTGGTATTCACCAGCGGAACTAACGGGTTAATGACATCCTGTAATTGTCCTACACAGCCTTACGGTGGGATATCGCCTAGGGCTGGGATAATAAGAAGTATGTCAAAAACAACGGTACCATCATTGATTATGGATTCAGGGGATACAATCTCACCATATTCTAACCCGCAATTGAACAAGTATGTGTTGAAATGTATGCAAAGTATCGGGTATCAAGCGGTGAATCTTGGTGATGTAGATTTTGCAATGGGTGTTTCGTATATTCAGAAACAAATTGACCTGAATATGATACCGTTTATCTCCGCAAATATCAAGTTGTCAACTGGTAATGCCACGGTATTTTTTGCACAGGAGTATGTTATAAGAGAATTACCTGGATTGACAGTAGCAATTACAGGGATAACCATTAAGGACTCGTTTAAGTTTCATAAACACGAGAAATACGCTGGCTTGGTATTTGAAGATCCTGTGGAAGCCGTTACCCGTGTATTGAATAAGGTCAGAGCGGATGTAGACCTCGTGATAGTATTATCGGATGCTGGTTCGGAGTATGACCGTGTATTTGCAAAAACTGTTAAGGGTGTGGATATTATAATTGGCGGGCATATTAATGAACGGATGGAACGCCCTGAGAAAATTGGGGAAACTTATATAGCTCATCCAGGTACTCGGGGTGAATATGTGGGGATGATGATGTTGTATGTCGATAAGAAAGAAAAAAAAATCAAGGATTATTTATACAATTTGTTACCTTTATCAAAAGATTTACCAACGGATCCTGAAGTTGATGAGATAATCGCTAATTTTAATAAGGAAATTAAGGATACAACAGAGAAAGTATTGGAGAGAGAGAAGGGAAAATCAGGAGGAAAGAGTAAAACTACCGGCGGAGGTACGAAAAAGTAAGGTTATGGCAGTAAAACTTGGTATTAACATTGATCATGTTGCAACATTACGGCAGCAGCGCAGAATAACGTATCCCAGCCCGTTAGATGCAGCATTAGCCGCGGAATGTGCTGGTGCGGATGGTATCACATGCCACTTGCGTGAAGACCGCAGGCATATTCAAGATCGCGATGTTTATCTCCTACGTGAACGGATAAAGACCAGGTTGAACCTTGAGATGGCGGTATCTGACGAAATTGTGCGGATTGCGCTGAAGGTAAAGCCAGATTATGTATGCCTAGTTCCAGAGAAACGGCAGGAGCTTACCACTGAAGGCGGATTGAACGTCGCAGGTGATGTTGTGCGATTGACTAAAGTGGTAACAAAATTCCGTTCTGCCGGGATAAAGGTTAGTTTATTTATTGATCCTGTGGAAAAACAAATTTTGGCAGCGGAATGCGTTGGCGCTGAGTATGTTGAGCTTCATACCGGCTGTTACGCGGAACAACACAGTCGTATCGCACGGAATACTGAACTTAAACGGTTGAAAGAAGCCGCAAAAATTGTGTGTTCCTGCGGGCTTGGTCTTAACGCGGGACATGGGTTGGATTATGATAACGTGGTTCCTATTGCAAAAATAGATTGTATATATGAGTTGAATATAGGATTTTCAATAATCGCACGGGCGGTATTTACAGGTATTCCCGCAGCGGTTAAGGAAATGAAGAAATTAATCAATGTATTATGAATGAAAAACAAAACGGTGTTACTTCACGGTCAATTGCAGTTGCGTTTATCTTAACACTGTTTTCAGCGTTATGGATCGGGCAAGTCGAGATTATTAATTTTTATGGGCAGTTATCGCAAACCTTGCCTCCAGTACCCGCGATCGCCGGGATTGTAATTATTATGATTCTTAACCCTGTATTATCTTTAATTTCTGGGAAATTTAAACTTACCCGCGCGGAAAATTTGGTGATTTATACTATTATCGCAGTGGCAGTATCTATGATGTCGTTAGGCGTGATACGCCAGTTATTGCCGTTTATTACCGCACAAAACTATTTTATGTCTTCCGACCCGAACTACGAACGTATCGCTAATACTGTCCCCAGCTGGGTTTCACCGAGTAATAAGGAAGTAGTCCGGCAAATGTATGAAGGGAACCCTGATGGAACAGTACCCTGGGGTGATTGGATTGTCCCTCTGATATTCTGGTCAGCAGTGTTTTTGATAATATTTTTTACATTGTTTTGCGTGCTTGTGATCCTGAGAAAACAGTGGATTGATAAAGAAAAACTGGTATTTCCTCTAACTTATTTGCCGATGGAGATTACGGAAACTGATGATTCCGGGAGCAAGGAAGGTAAAGTGCCGTTTTTCCGTGATCCAGTGATGTGGATCGGATTTGTTTTAGCGATACTTTTTGGATTGACTAACGCGTTGAATAAGTTTTATCCGGAAGTTCCTGCGATGGGAGCTTCATATGACCTGGGGTATTTGTTTACTGACCCCCCGTTGTCGTTAATCAAGCCGCTGTCTATTTCCTGGGAACCGTCAATCTGGGGTTTAGCATTTCTTGTACCGTTAGAAGTAAGTTTTTCTATCTGGTTCTTTTTTATATTGGGGAAAATAGTGCCGGTATTTACCGGCGCAGCGGGAATCAGTGTGGCCTCGGGATTTCCGTTTATGCAGGAACAGGCTATAGGCGGTTTTCTTGCATACTTTTTTGTGATGTTATGGTTTTCAAAAACGCAGTTGAAGGAAGTTATAAAAAAAGCTGTATTTAACGACAAAAGTGTTGATGATTCAACCGAAGCAATACCATACAAAGTAGCGTTTTGGGGAATGTGTGCGGGCATTGCAGTGTTATTGTGTCTATTATTGATGATGAAAATACATTTTGTTATCGCAATATTTTACCTTTCTATGTTATTGACGGTAGCAGTGGTGTATTCACGTGTACGCGCTGAAACAGGTATACCTAACTCATTTATGTTCCCATATTTTATGCAGTCAAAAATTGTGGGGTATACACTAGGGAGTAAAACATTATTAGGGTTTGGTGATGCCACATTTGTTAACCTTGCAGTTATCGGGCATCTTGCACGCGGATTTTTTCCGGAGACTGTTGCGTATCAGGCGGAAGCGTTTAAGCTGGCGGATAATGTCAATATGCACCGCAGAAATGTTATGACTGCGCTTGCTATTGCCGTAATACTCGGGTTAACAATAGGGTACTACCAGCATTTATCGTTGTATTATAAGTATGGAAGTAACGTTCTTGATGGCGGAGGACAAGCGTCAATGGCATCAACGGGTTCAACCCGCGTACGTAACGCGGTACTTGAATTTCAGACTGTATCTTCTGAGATGGCATTACCTAAGAATCCAGATAATAATCGTATAAAAGCAACGGTATCCGGCGCAGGTGTTGTTTTACTGATAACGGTTTTACGCAGGTTTTTCCTTTGGTTTCCGTTGCATCCAATAGGATACCTATGCGCGAATTCATATGGTATGCCTATTTGGTTTGCGTTTTTAGGTGTCTGGATCATAAAAAGTTTGGTATTAAAGCTAGGTGGAGTGGTGTTATATAAAAAACTTATCCCCGGGTTTGTGGGGTATGCGTTTGGATACTTTGTGTGGATGGGTATTATCGGGACGTTAGTACGGAGCACGTAAATTAATGTTTTTTAAATTACTTAATAACTCGGTAGTACTTGCTTACAAAAACTTCGGAGCGGTAGCTGTTTCAAATATTGTGTGGCTGCTCGCGGTTGTGCCGTTGGCAGGGTTAATGTGGCTGTATTTAAATCTGTATTTATCTCCGGGGATCTGGTTTATCCTCTCTGTAATTGTATTTTCTGTGCTGGTTAATCCGGTAACTGTTGGAGTGATGGCTGTTGCGGATAGGCTTACCAAAAACGATTATTCCGTGCGGTGGAGAGATATCTTTGAATTAACAAAAAAGTATTATGTCCGTTCCGCTGTGATGACGTTTATCGTATTTTTGATATACCTGATTATTTTTTTTAATACCGTATTCTATTTTTCGAACACCATAAAAATATTCCCCAGAGAATTAAATATATTACTCGGTGTGTTATGGTTATGGGGTGGAATATTTATTATGGCAGTACAAATGTACTTTTGGCCGTTATTTGTTATGCAGAACACGTCAATGCTTGACCTTGTGCGGGTAAGTTTTTTGTTATTATGGGCAAATCTTGAAAAATCGTTTGTTGTTATGCTGGTACTCGCACTATTAATATTTTTATGTGTAATAACAGGAATCGGAGGGCTGGTTTTTCTAATAACCCTGCCGTCAATATACTTAATTCTTTATATAGAACAAGTCACACAGATAACAGCTGAGAAAATAAAACGCGTATTAAAATAATCCTATCTTTTTCATACTGACACATACTTTGTCCCCGACAATTATATGGTCTAAAAGTTCGATTCCCAAGACATCACTTGCAGCAAGAAGTTTTTTTGTTACCTTCACGTCATCTTCGCTTGGAGTAGGGTCGCCTGAAGGGTGGTTATGCGAAATTATAATACCCGCAGCGGAGTGGTGAATCGCGGGATTAAATATTTCACGGGGATGCACAAGGTTTTCGGTTAATGTTCCAATAGAAATTATTTCGTCATGAATAAGTTTGTTTTTTATATCTAAGTACAAACCGCGGAGGTGTTCTTTATTATGTTTTTGCATATCGGAAAGATAAGCGTAAACATCGTCAGGTGTGCGGAGGTAAATATCATGACGCGCTTTCCCAAAGAAACGGCGGCCAAGTTCAAAACAGGCAATTACCTGGCATGCGTGGACCGTTCCTATACTGGTAAGTGCTTGAAGTTTGCTAACACTTGTTTCGTTAATTATAGCTTTATTCCCATATTCCGCAATAATCCTGTGTGATATCATAAAAACATCTTCATTACGGTTGCCGCGTCCAAGGATAATTGACAGAAGTTCATAATTTTTTAGTGCTGCCGGGCCGTGAATGCTGATTTTCTCACGGGGTTTGTTTTCCGATGGTAGTTCTCTGAGTTTCAATGAATAATAATTCTTTATGTTTTCCATAAATCAATCCAGTGTCTAAGTTTATGTTATTCGAGTCCAGCACCTAAAATACCTAACAAATCCGCGTTCCCGGAACTGTAGTTAATGGTTTAACCGTTATCCCGGAAACGCGGATGTTATTGCTTTACTTGCTATACATCATAATACAATCGTACTTCGTAAGGATGCGGTGTATTACGCACGCGATCTGCGTCTTTTGTTTTGATCTCTATCCACCGGTCGATAAGTTCTTTTGTGAATACTCCGCCTTCAGTAAGGTAAGCATTATCTTTTCTTAATGCTTCAAGCGACATATAAATCGATTCAGGTAAAGATTTGATTTTCGCTATGGTTTCTGGTTTCATTTTCATTAAGTCTTCATCATATGGGCCGAAGTTGCTCTTCATGGGATCAATTTTTTTCTTAACTCCGTCAAGGCCGGCCATCAATAATCCTGCGAGTGCAAGGTATATGTTGCAGGTTGCGTCCGGTGTGCGGAATTCAAACCGTTTCTCCATAGGTTTTACCGCATATTTCGGGATACGGATTGCTGCTGTGCGGTTGGCTAATGAAAAAAACAATTTTACCGGTGCTTCAAATCCTGGAATCAACCTTTTATACGAGTTTGTTGACGGATCTGTGAACGCTACTAATGACGGTCCGTGTGAAAGTATTCCTCCAATAAAGTACAACGCAGTTTTGCTGAGATTCGCATACCCTTTATTATCGTAAAATACAGGTTTCCCATCTTTTCGCAGCATAAAATGTATATGCATCCCGGATCCGGCTTCGTTGTATAACGGTTTTGGCATAAAAGTGGCCGTTTTGTTTATTAGCGATGCAAAGTTTTTTACTGCGTATTTTATCAGCATACCGTCGTCGCCTGCCTGGACGATGTTCCTGAATCCGACTTCAATCTCGCATTGACCCGGCCCGCCGACTTCGTGGTGGTGATACCGCACGGGGATGCCTTCGTCTACCAGAAACTTTACAACTTTTGAACGGAAGTTATGTAGAGTGTCCATTGGTGGCGATGCGTGGTATCCGCCGTGATGCGGGATCTTGTGTCCAAGATTTTTCTGGTCAGACATATACGTGTTCCACTCGGCTTCCTGGGAATCAATTTGGTACGAGTTGTTGTTAATTGTATTTTCGTGATGTACGGCATCAAATACGTAGAATTCCCATTCCGGGCTGGCTAAGGTTTCATCAGCTACACCTGTGGTTTTGAGGTACGCTTCTGCGCGTTTCGCCACGCCACGGGGGTCAAGTCCAATACTTTTTTTACTATCTGCTTCAACGATGTCGCATGTAATACTTAAAGTTTTTAGTTCAAAGAAAGGGTCAATAAATGCAGTGGTTACATCGGGGATTAATGATAAATCTCCGGCCTCCACTGTTCTAAACCCTACGCTTGAACCGTCAAATGCTTCACCGTCTTCAAAAATGTTGTTGTTAATAGCATTTGCAGGGACCGTTAGGTGGTGAAGTTTTCCCGGAATACTTGTGATCCGGAAATTAACCTGATCCACCTTATTCTTTTTAATGTACTCTAACAAATCTTTTCCTGTCTTAAACATACAACTTTACTGCTCCTTTCTTTGCGTTACAATAACACATCCACTATTTTAGTATTTGATTTATGGCCAGAAATTATATGGATATTACTTTTCTTGGTGTTAAAATGTTCGGCTAAGGTTTCTATCACAGCGTGATTAGCTTTACCGTCTATGGGTGGTGCTGTAACGCGTACTTTTAGAGTGCCATCAGCCTGCAGAGTTACTTCGCACTTCTTCGCGCGAGGTTGTACTTTAATCTTTGTTATCGTCATTGATAACCTGTCCTTCATTCTATGTTATCTAAACATTCTAATACGTCTTTTATTGTTTAATAATTCTATTATATCTGTCAGTTTTCTACAATAGGTAGTTCGCAAATAATTTTTGTGCCTTCCCCGATCTTGCTTTCAGCCCAGACTTTACCGTGTTGGGATTCAATCACGCGTTTGACTAATGCTAAGCCCAGGCCAAAACCTTCTACCTGGCCTGTGAAGGATTCTTCTATCTGATAGAACTTTTCGAATACTTTACGTAGTTCTTCCGGAGGAATACCGGGGCCATTATCCGCGAAGATTACCTGTACTACCGGTTTTTTGTTATGAGCAACACTGATTTTTACTTCCGGAGAGGGTTTATCCGAAAATTTGATAGAGTTTTCAATAATGTTTTTAAACGCTTCAATAGTACGGTTTTTATCCACAAGTATTGTTGGACAGTCTTGTACTGATTGGTCTAAGGAGATAGACGCATTTTTTGATTCTGTCACAACTGCGAGTTGTTCCTGAGCTATTGAGAGTAAATCACATAGGATAAGCGGTTTCGGGACAAGGTCAAGAGCCTCGGCTTCCACCAGTATTAGATTAAGCAGTTTTTCTACCAGAATTGTGAGGTGTGTTGATTGTTGTTTCATTGCATTAAGAGCTTTTCTCTGAAATTCTGTGAGTTCGGTACTAAGTAATAATGGTATGTATCCTGCTATTGTTGTTAGCGGGGTTTTTAATTTGTGTGAAACTAATGACAAAAAAGTACGTTTAAGCATTTCTTCTCGTTTTTCTTCGGTAACATCGCTTATTACCATGATACTTCCGGTGAAACGCTGGCCGTCTTCAGTGTACTTTTTACCTTTAACCCTGAGATACAACTTTTTACCTTTTTTTCGGGAAAGTTCAAAACTAAACTCCGCGGCTTTTATCTCGCTAAAACTTCTTACTACCGGTGAAATTTCAAAATCGTTGACAAGTTTAAAAAAGTTTGTGCCTTCTATACACGTTCCACCGAGATAATTGCAGGTGGACTTATTAGCCATTATTATTGTATCGTCGTGGTCTACTGCCACTGCGCCGTCGGTCATACCTCCGAGTACAGCTGCGGTTTTATCGCGTTCCGCACCGAGCGTGGTGAATAACTGCGCGTTTTTTAATGCAACAGCAGCTTGTGCGGCAAAGGCTTGTAGTAACGGGATGTCGCTCGGTACGAAATTCGGGCGGTTGAGGCTGTTTATGACTTCAATTACGCCAATTTTTTCATCTTTATATAATAGTGGTACCGCCAGTAATGTGCGGGTTTGGAAATCACTGATTTTATCCGCTGGAGCGAACCAGCGTTTATCTTTTGATACGTCTTTCACAAGGAGTGGCTGGCCGTGTTGGAGTACCCATCCGGCAATGCCTTCTCCGGATTTCAGCCGGATCGTTTTTACTTTTTCGCTTTTATCGCCTAATGCGATGTCAAAATATAGTTCATTATGGTTTTTGTCATACAATAACAACGAGGCAGCTTCAGCGGTGAGGACTTTTTTTGAGAGGTCGATTACTATCGTAAGAAGTTCTTTAATTTCAAGTGTTGAGTTTACCGTGCGAGTGGCTTCAAGTAAAAGGTCAAATTCTTTTTGGGTTAACATAGTTAGATTATATTATCCGTTTATTTAAGGGCATTACAATACCGCCTGAAATTATGATTTTTATAGCTTCATCTACTGCGAGATCGGTCTCTTTAAGGTCTTTCTCGTGGAAAAACACGAAGTATCCTGTTGCGGGGTTCGGAGTAGTTGGAATGAATACCGGGACTATGTATTCACCTGGACGATCCGGGGATTTTAACTTTATCTCGTTTGTAATAAACCCTATTACAAAATCATCTTTTTTAGGGAACCGCGCAAGGACTACGTGTTTAAACGCTTCAGGCGTGCCGCTTTCACCAAAAAGCATTTTTGTGAACTTAGATAACGCGTTATATATTTGCCGGACAAAAGGTAGACGGTTAAAAAATATATCAACCTGTTTCTGTAGCTCCGGGCCTGCGTATTTGTTCGCAATAAAACCAAAAGTACAGGTGATGGTGATGGTTAGGATAAAGGATAATATATCAACCGTAAGAGAATATAACGGGAAGTACTGTCGGTCTATGTAATGAAATATTTGTTCTACAAACGGACTGACAAAGTTACCGATAAACAGAAATAACAGCCAAAGAATGTATAATGTCAGCCAGCCTGGCAGTATTATCGCTAAACCTGTAAAAAAGTACTTTCTGAATTTCGCAATCATAAATTATGATATTACTATAATTACTGTGGAAATGTCAAATATGAAGAAGATTTGGGAAATTATTATAGAAAATAATATTTATAGAATTTGACTTTAACAATAAAAGGTACATAAAATATGTTTTATGGGTGATAATATTTTAATGATCATTGCGCCAAAAAAATTTCGGGATGAAGAGTATCTCGTCCCAAAAAAGTTTTTTGTAAAAATGGGATTCAACGTAGTAACCGCGTGTGTAATGAAAGAACCCGCCAATGGCATGCTTGGCGCTGTGGTTACTCCTGACGTTTTAGTAAAAGATGTACAGCCTGCTAATTACGTGGCAACTGTATTTGTGGGGGGTGGCGGTGCGGGTGTGTACTTCAATGATGCAACGATTCATAACCTTGTGCATCAAACATTACAGGCAGGACAGGTATTGGGAGCGATTTGTATAGCACCGGTGATCCTCGCAAACGCAGGTGTATTGGAGAATAAAGACGCAACAGTTTTTCAGTCGGGGATTGCTGTGTTGAAAAAGAATCATGCGCGGTATATTTCTGCTGATGTAGTGACTGATGGAAGGATAGTAACTGCCAACGGGCCACAGGCCGCGAAAGGGTTTGCAAAGAAAGTTGTTGAATTACT
The DNA here is from genome assembly GCA_041658405.1 of Elusimicrobiota bacterium. Classification (NCBI taxonomy): domain Bacteria; kingdom Pseudomonadati; phylum Elusimicrobiota; species Elusimicrobiota bacterium. Next base: position 21,981 of record JBBAAG010000019.1, on the reverse strand, counting down.
TAGTAAAAAAATATAAAGTAGTTGCTGGTTATGATAGAAGTAAAAAATTTAGTTAAATACTACGGCAGTTTTCACGCGGTGAAAGACATATCTTTTACCGTGGAGAAAGGTGAGATCCTAGGATTTCTCGGGCCTAACGGCGCGGGGAAGACTACGACTATGCGGATCCTCACAGGTTTCTTCCCGCCAACCAGCGGGACAGCGAAAGTTGCGGGGTTTGATGTTTCGGAAAATTCGCTGGAGGCCCGAAAACGGTTGGGGTACCTCCCGGAGAATGCGCCGTTATACCATGATATGAAAGTAACAGAGTACCTCGATTTTGTTGGTGAAATCAAAGGTATGCCGTATCGTGAACGCAAACAGCGTATTGCGGCAGTACTATCTGACTGCGGGCTTGAGAAAATGGCTGGGCGGATAGTAGGAAAGTTGTCAAAAGGGTATCGCCAAAGAGTAGGATTAGCTCAGAGTTTGGTGAGTGATCCTGAAGTTTTGATACTTGACGAACCAACGATCGGGCTTGATCCTAAACAGATAATCGAAATACGCGGGCTTATAAAAAACCTTGCTGGAAAACGGACTGTTATCCTCAGTACGCATATACTTCCGGAAGTTGGGATGCTATGCCAGCGGGTGGTGATCATTAGTGATGGGCAGCTAGTTGCTGTTGATACCCCTGCGAATCTTACTCGCGGTTTGGAGAATGCACGCCGTGTAGTTGCAGAAATTACCGGGCCGATAGATAGTGTGAAGTCAGCTGTCGAGAGTATTAACGGTGTTATCTCTGTAAAAGTTAAGGAACAAAAGGGCGAAGATGTTAATGTTTACGAAGTGGAAACTGTTAAAGATCGTGATCTCCGGAGCGATATTGCGGAAAAAGTGGTCACTGCCAAATACCGGTTATTAGAACTTAAGCCGGTAGTGATGTCGTTGGAAGATATTTTTGTTAAGTTAGTTACTAAGGAAAGTATTGTAGATGAAAAACCTGTTACCAATTTATAAAAAAGAGTTAAGGTCATTTTTTTATTCGCCTATAGCATATATTGTTATCACCGTATTTTTGGTGCTTAGCGGTTGGTTTTTTTATGCAATCACAGGGTTCTATAGTTCGTTAAGCCAGAGATGGCAAAGCCAGCCGTATTTTGAACTAAACATAATGGAAGGCGTGTTCCGCCCGTTGATAACCAATATCAGTGTAGTGATGCTGTTAGTGCTTCCGATGCTGACAATGAGGTTGTTTTCTGAAGAAAAAAAAAGTGGGACTATTGAACTTTTGTTTACCTATCCCCTAAAGGATGAAGAGATTATACTTGGCAAATATTTTGCTGCGATGTCGGTGTTTACATTGGCGTTAGCGCTAACACTGGTACAACCCCTGATTTTAGCGCAGTACATCAAACTTGAATGGGGAACGTTATTTGTACAGTATCTAGGATTGTTTTTACTGGGATTATCTTTTATGGCAATCGGGATCTTTGCGTCCTCAATGACAGAAAATCAGATAATATCCGCAGTGGTATCTTTTGGTACATTGTTATTTTTTTGGTTAATAAGTTGGGCAGCGGATTCTGTGAGCAGTGTAGTGGGAAGTGTTATCACACAGTTTTCGATAATTGTGCATTTTGAGAATTTTTCAAAAGGGGTGTTAGACACCCAGGATATAGTGTTCTATCTCTTGTTCAGCGTATTTTTCTTATATCTTACTTATAGTGTGTTAGGGACTAAAAAATGGCGGGGATAATTTTGAAATTTAATGATAAGTCAAAAGATAAAATAATTAGCGGTATTGGGATTGTCGGTGTTATACTGCTGATATCCGGAAGTTTTTTGTATATCATCAATCCGGTGATAACCGTTTGGCTTGTTTTGCTGTTAATATCAGGTATTGCCGGGATGGGGTGGTATATTGTTGTCAATAAGAAAATGGTAATCAATCTGTTACAACGCAAATCCACAGTGCAAGGAGCGAATTTCGCGATTCTGACACTGTGTGTATTAGGGATATTCATCTTTGTTCAGGCATTGGCGGTACGGCATCATCTACAGATGGATTTCACAAAATCTAAGCGATTTAGTTTATCACCACAGGCACGTAAAGTTTTTGCCGGGTTAGACAAAGAAGTTCATGCATTTGCGTTTTTCAAACCCAGCCAGCCTGACCGCGTACAGTCTGAAGATTTATTGAAACAATTTACTGCGTATTCGAGGTTGTTTAAGTACGAACTTATTGATCCTGACCGCAAGCCTGCATTGGCGAAGCGGTACGGTATAGAGAATTACGGAACAATCGTTATGGAATCCGGCGGGCAGGTACAGAAAGTTGAAGGTGTCACCGAAGAAAAGTTTGTTAACGCGTTAACAAAACTTTTCCGTATGGAAAAGAAAACAGTGTATTTTACTGTTGGACACAGAGAGAAGCAGTTGGAGAATCAAGAGGCTGTCGGGTACTCAGTAGTAAAAAAAGAAGTAGAATCGCAAGGGTACGTGGTGAATACTATTGAACTTATCCGTGCGACATCGGTACCATCGGATTGTTCCGCGTTGATTATACCCGGTCCGTTGAATGATTTGTTAACGAATGAAATTAATGTTTTAAAAAAATATTTGATGATGGACGGCCGCGTGTTGCTTATGATAGACCCGGAAGTACGTACGCCGAATCTTAAGAAGTTTATCGGAACTCTGGGATTGAAGCTCAGCGAAGATATTATCATAGACAAAGTATCGCAAGTCTTTGGCGGCGATTTTTTTGTACCGGTTGCTATGGATTATTCTGATCACCAGATAACCAAGGACATGAAACGCGTAACTACTTTTTTCCCATATGCGCGGACGGTAAAACTTGCGGAGAATCTGCCGGTAGGTATCTCTACAAAATGGCTCGTTCGGACAGGACAGCAAAGTTGGGCGGAAGTAGACCTCGACTCTATGCGTACAAAAAAAATGGCAACTTTCAATGCTGGGACGGATATTGTCGGGCCGTTGAATATTGCGATGAGTGCGGATATTACGAATCTTGACAACCGTGCAACCGCGGCTAAACTTGTGGTTTACGGAGATTCTGATTTCGTAATGAACAGCAACTTCGGGCTCTCCGGTAACCGCGATTTATTTCTTAATACCGTTGCGTGGTTGGTGGAAGAAGGTAATTTGATCTCTATCCGCCCGAAGGAAAAAGATGTTCAGCCGTTGTTCCTCACTGCAGGACAGGGACGCGTGATATTTCTTTTAATAGTACTTATAATACCATTGACGGTACTGGGTGCCGGGATTTATATGTTAATACGCCGGCGGGCGGTATAAGCATATAGTGATATGACAATCGAAATAAAAAAAATACTTTCCTCAAAAATTGTGTGGGTAATTTCCGTTCTAGTTGTTTTAGCAGTATATTTTTTTGTAGTGGAACAAAAACTTATGCCGCAGTGGAAACATTCAGCAGCGGTAGCAAAAAAGATTGTGCCTATTGATAAAGATAATATTGTAAAGTTTGAACATATACGTTCGACGGTAACTATTGTATGCGAAAAACGTGATAAGCAATGGTTTATGGTACAGCCGGTCAGTGCAAAAGCGGATAATGAAGAGATAGACTCGGTATTATCAGTTGTTACAGGTACGGATATTGAAGATAAGTTTAAAACTGATGAGCTACCTATCGCGGATTGTGGGTTGGAAAATCCAAGATTGACTATGAAGTTCACCGATAATAAGGGTAAGACGTATGTTCTTGGATTGGGGGATTATAATCCTACAAACAGTTTTGTGTATGTAAAACGCGGGGATATTAAGGAAGTAATGACTGTCTGGAAGTATGTTTACGACGATGCGGATAAGGCAGTATTTGATTTTCGGGATAAAACATTGCTCGAATTTAATATAAATGATGTCGTAAAAATTAATTGTATAAAAAATAAACGCGGGTTTGTTATTGACCGGGATAAAAACCAGCAATGGTGGTACTTAGAACCGTCGGGGGGGAAGGTAAAGGTTAGCCGTAACAAAGTTGATGACTATTTGTTCCAAGTAAAGAATATGAAAGCCACAGCGTTTGCAGTGGAAGGCGCGAAGAATGATGATTTCAGAAAATACGGGTTTAATAGTACTGCCGGGGAGATTAACTTGTGGCTTGGCCGCGAGGTTGATCCACGTAGGATAGTGTTTGCTACACAGAAGAAGATAGAAGAGATTTATGCACGGGCTGAAGGAAGCGACAAAATATTCAGTGTTAATACTGAAAATTTTAGTACAACTCCGGATGATCCTTACGGGTGGGTTATCCGTAATGTCATAGAGTTTGGGGATGATGAGGTTAATTATTTAGAGTTCAATACTCCGATTAAGACGATACTTGCGGAGAGGACTACTACGTGGCAAGTTATTGGGAAAGAACGGTTGGATATAAATATTTCTGACTTGGTTAATCAGTTAAAAGGAATGATTTATACTGAAATTATTGAGGAAAACCCTAAGGATCTGCATCGGTACGGTTTGGATACTCCGGAAGTGAAAGTTGTATTGTATAAAGATAAAAGCAAAAAAGTTAAGGTTGATACCATAATATTCGGAAAAACACCGGTTGGTAATAAAAATTATTGTCTCCGCGAATCAGAAAATATGGTATATTCTCTGCTTGAGAATTTGTGGGAACGTGTAATGTCAGACGCGCTGTAAAGGATGATGTGATTTATAATGCCTGCAAAAGATGTTGAGAAAGTAAGTTCTATTCTTTCAAAAAAGAAGGTTTATACCAAGAGCGATGTTATCCCTGTATTACAAGAAGTACAGGATGTTTTTGGATACCTGCCGAAAGATGTGTTATCTGTTGTAGCGCAAAAATTGAGGATGGAGCTCAGCGAGGTTATGGCGGTAGCAACGTTTTTTAATCAGTTTAGGTTAAAACCTGTAGGTAAACATTTACTGCAAGTTTGTCATGGCACAGCATGCCATGTCGGCGGTGCGGAGAATGTTGATGAAACGATTAATGCTGAACTAAAGTTTAAGCCGGGGAGTGATACAACTGTGGATGGTGATGTCACCATAAAAAAAGTTGCATGTTTGGGATGTTGCAGCCTTGCACCGTGTGTGATGGCAGATGGTAAAGTCTATGGCAGGTTGAGTAATGGGGATAAAGTCAGGAAAATGTTGAAAGAAGCTGTAGGCAATAAAAAGGATGAGTGAAGTTTCAGGTTCGGATAATGTAGTTAATTCAATAGTTGTGGGTTTAGCATCCTGCGGGCTTGCAGCAGGAGGTGACCGCGTATTTTCTGCATTCGAAACTGAACTAAAAAATAATAATTTGAATCCTGGGTTGCTCGGGAAAACCGGGTGTTATGGTATGTGCGAACACGAGGTTATGGTTGAAGTACGATATGCCGTTGGGAATAGTGTTTTTTATAAAGATGTAACACCTGAGAAAGTAAAAAAAATTGTTATTGAACACATAATAAACGCACAGCCTGTAAAGCAGTATCTTTTATCTCCGGAGTTAATGTCGAATATTTTGTTATTACAAAAACGTATTGTACTGCGTAATTCAGGGGTTATTGATCCTGAACGCATAGAGGATTATATTGCGGCAGGAGGGTATGAGGCGGTTAAAAAAGTGTTAACCTCCTGCACTCCTGTACAGATAGTGCAAGAAGTTAAATCAAGCGGGTTACGCGGTCGCGGTGGTGCAGGATTTTCTACCGGAGAAAAATGGCGTCTTGCTGCGGGAAATATTGAAAAGTTTAAAATAAATAATCCATCTGCCGTGGATACCGGGTACATTGTATGTAATGCTGATGAAGGAGACCCCGGAGCGTTTATGGACCGCAGCGTTCTTGAGAGCGATCCTCATAGTGTTCTCGAAGGGATGATCATCGCAGCATATGCTATCGGTGTGAATCACGGAATAATTTATGTTCGTGCTGAATACCCTCTGGCGATTAAACGGTTGGAACTGGCATTAACACAGGCGAAGGATAAGGGTTTTCTCGGTAATAATGTGTGTAATACAGGATTCCAAATGAATATTAAGATAAAAAAGGGCGCCGGAGCGTTTGTGTGCGGGGAAGAAACTGCGTTAATGGCATCTATTGAAGGACGTAGAGGAATGCCTAGGCTTAGGCCGCCGTACCCCGCGGAAAAAGGGTTATTTGGCTTGCCGACGGTGATTAATAATGTTGAAACTTTGAGTTCTATCTCATGGATAATAAACCATGGTGCAATTGAATACTCATCAATCGGAACCCAGGGATCTAAAGGAACAAAAGTTTTTGCGCTTGCGGGTAAAGTGGTTAATGCCGGATTGATTGAAGTGCCGTTTGGAGTTACTTTAAAAGATATTGTATACAGAATCGGCGGCGGGATTAAGGATGGGAGAAAATTTAAAGCCGTCCAGATTGGAGGTCCGTCTGGGGGGTGTTTATCGTCAAGTTTAGAAGATGTGTTAGTAGACTATGAGTCTATGAAAAGCACCGGCGCAATTGTGGGTTCCGGTGGAATGATTGTTCTTGATGATAGTGATTGTATGGTTGATATCGCACGGTTTTTCCTGTCATTCACACAAAATGAATCCTGTGGGAAGTGCACTTTTTGCCGGATCGGAACAAAGAGATTGTTAGAAATATTAAACAAAATAACTGAGGGCAAGGCAGTGGAAAAGGATTTGGATGCGCTGAAAGCACTTGCAGGAAAAATTAGTTCCGCATCATTATGCGCGCTGGGACAAACCGCGCCTAATCCTGTACTCACAACATTAAAATATTTCTTTGATGAGTATAAAGCGCATGTAGTGGACAGAAAATGTCCTGCAAAAAAGTGCCGTGCGTTGGTGAAGTACAGTATAGTTCCTGATAAATGTACAGGCTGCCATCTATGTGCACGGAATTGCCCGGTAAAATGTATATCCGGCGAACCTAAGGCTGTGCATGTGATAGATGGTAAGGTTTGTATCAAATGCGGGCAGTGCCGAAAAGCGTGCAGGTTTGATGCTGTGGATGTGGAGTGAAGGGAATATATGGCTGAAGTGAAAGTTGTTCTTAATGGTAAAGAAGTTGTTGTTGAAGAGGGCACCAAGATTATTGATGTCTGCCGGAAGAATGGTATTCCCGTTCCGGCACTATGTTCAGCTTCTGATCTTACACATATAAATTCATGTTTTATCTGCGTAGTTGAACTCAATAAATTGAGATTAGTACCTTCCTGCGGGACAGTGGTTGCTGATGGGATGGTTATTGATACAGATACTGAACGTGTGAGGGATACAAGAAAAGCGTGTCTGGAATTGTTATTGTCAAACCATTACGCAGATTGTTATGCACCATGTAACCGCGCGTGTCCCGCCGGGATTAATGTCCAGGGGTATGTAAACTTCATCTCGTCAGGGAAGTATAGCGAGGCTTATGAACTAATACGTGAAGCTATGCCGTTACCGGGTTCTGTCGGGCGTGTGTGCCCCGCACCGTGTGAATCCGAATGCCGGAGGAATGCGGTTGAAGGTGCAGTGGATATACGGTTATTAAAACGGTTTGTATACGATAATGTCGCGGCTGAGAACAAAAAGAGGCTTGATGCCCGTGAAAAAAGCGGAAGAGTTAAGTATAACGGTAAAAAAGTTGCTGTCATAGGAGCAGGCCCTGCGGGGTTGGCAACAGCATATTATCTCGGGAAAAAAGGTTACCGCGTAGATATTTATGAAGCAATGCCGGCACCCGGGGGTATGTTAAAGTACGGGATCCCGGAATACCGGTTACCAAAGAAAGTTTTAGGTGCGGAAGTTGACACAATACTTTCGGAAACCGGCGCCAGGATCTTTTATAACAAAAAAGTTGGGATGCCTCTCACTATTGATAATATTAAATCCAAAGGGTATCATGCGGTGTGTATCGCCACAGGCGCGTGGGTGGATACAAAACTCGGTGTTCCTGGGGATAACGTTTCAGGTGTATTCTCAGGAATTGAGTTTTTAAGAATGGTTGCGCAAGGAAAGAAAGTTAAACTTGGCACGGAAGTTATTGTTGTCGGTGGAGGAAACACTGCTGTAGATTCTGCAAGGACGGCGTTACGTTTACCCGGGGTTAAGAAAGTAAGGATTTTTTATCGCCGGACAAAAGCTGAGATGCCGGCAAATTCCGTAGAAATTGAAGATGCTGAACATGAAGGCGTGAAGTTTGAATACCTCGTTGCACCAGTGAAAGTAACAGAAAAGGATAGTGTGATTGATAGTATTGAATGTATACGTATGGAACTCGGCCCTATGGATGAATCAGGGCGGAGGAAACCTGTGCCTGTAGAAGGATCAAATTTTGTTGTATCTTGTGATAGTGTTATTTCAGCAATTGGGCAGCGGGTTGATCGAGGGTGTTTTGGTGAGTATTCATCAAAAATAGTTGGTGACCGTGGAGGGGTGGTTGTTGATCCAAAGACGCAAAGGACATCGGTTGAATGGCTATTTGCAGCGGGTGATGTTGTTACAGGGCCTAAGACCGTGGTTGAAGCTGTCGGGCAGGGCCGCCGTGCGGCTTTTGCAATTGATGGATATCTATCAGGTAAATCGTTATATAACGCAGAGTGGTTTTATTATAAGGATACATGGAGAATAGCAAAACCAAAATGGGATGTTATTGACTCCCAAGAATTTTCCGGACTCAAAACTCTACCAAAAAATAAACAGAATGTATTAAGTATAAAGGCACGGAATAAGAATTTTAAGGAAATTGAGTGCGGGTATGATGAAATTAAAGCTGTAAAATCTGCACGCCGGTGCCTTACTTGCGGATGTGGTGATCTTTATGAGTGTAAGTTAAGGGAGTATGCGGTTGAGTATAAAGCGCAGGTAGCGAATTATTTAGGTGAAATGGTTAAACGTGGGAATGATGATTCACATGCATATTTAACGTTAGAACCTAATAAATGCATACTCTGCGGGCAGTGCGTACAGGCATGCGGAGTGCTTAGTGGGAAGAAAGTTTTGAACTTGTACAACCGCGGGTTTGAAACTCTTGCAGCGCCTGAGTACGGCACACCGTGGGGTGATACTAAGTGTGATTCCGATGGGAGTTGTGTTGCGCATTGTCCAACCGGCGCGATTACCGAAAAAAATCCGTATCTCTATAAAAACGTTACAGTAGTTCCGGAACGCAGGGTTTCGGTATGCACACTTTGCGGGATGAGATGCAGGGTTGAGTCCTGGTCATACGGTAGTGTATTATTGAAATCTAAGGGTAATATCTGTAAATACGCGCGGTTTGGGGGGTATCTCGTAAATCATCCGGAACGGTTATCAACAAATCAGGCTGGGATTAATAATAAGGGTGTTTATAAAACAGTAGAGTTATCCCAGGCTATTAAATTTTTTGCAAAAAAGCTTTTGGAAGTTACAAAAAAATGTGGTGCCGGTAGTGTATTGTTTTTGGTTAGCGGAAATTCTTCCAACGAAGAAGTTGAGCAGGTTGTGGGGATTGCAAAAAAGATTGGCGGCGCAAAAGTTGCTAGTTTGGGATTAGACTTTGCCGGGTTGTTAAGTTTTGATGGGAATGAAAGTATTGAAAATATTGGTAAGTACCCGCGTGTGGCGGTTGTTGATACCGATGTTGAAAAGTATTATCCATATCTCGGGATATTGTTAAGACAGTATACGGCAGCGGGAAAAGATATTGTGTCATTACGTTCGAATGTCAACTTCGGAGACGGGATTAAGTATTTCGCAAATAATAATGAGCTTGAGAACTGGATAAACAAAAACGATCATATTGCGGAAGGTTCTGTCCTGATTATTGCGGAGAGAGATATCCACGGTAGTTTTCACGATAATAAATTTGTGAGGTTTGTGCGTCTCACCCGTGGGGGTAATGGACACGGAGTAGCTGAAGTCCTGGGACAGTATAAAGGTTCTTTAGAAACTAATGATGCGATGAATTTTATGCTTAACGGCGGGGTGAAACTCTTGTATTCGTTTGGCCAGGAGGTTATGGGCAGTAAATTCAGGAATGCGTTAAAAGATAGTTTTATTGTAAAACATGATATTTTCATCGCGGGGATACATGATAGTATTGTACCCGGAGTGGTCTTACCGTTAAGGTTGCCTAATGAGGCGACAGGGAATGTTGATATTCTTAAGTTGGTCAAACAAAATGTTCGGGTTGATCATAAAAGCAGTGTGAAAAAGTTTACGGTTGAGAATAAGAAAAAAAGTTTGATTGTGCCTGAAGATATTGCAGTTGAGACGGTTAATCAGCGTATTCGCGGATTATTTGAATAACCGTTGCGTTTGCTTCCATTTATGTGACAAAACATACAATTGACAATTATTGTTTAAACAACAATAATCATATTAATAGAGTAAATTATTTTCGGCAGGAGAGAAATCAGGTATATGATAGTAGCTACTAAAAGCAAGTTGTTACCCGTCACAATTATTTTGCTGGCGGGTATTTTTGTGACAAACTCTTTTTGTACGGGGGAACTAACTGGGTTGCAGGGGAGTATACGCACGCAGTTGGTGTCTAAACTTAAGTTTACCACGGAGCAGGTGAAAGATATCGAGCGGTTGATTAAAACATTGGATGATGACAGGTTGTCGACGGAATATGTACAGAAGAAAATCAATGAAGGTGTGGCTAAGAAAGCAAGTTTTGCTGAACTCCGGAGGGTTGTGAGTAACTGGGTTAACGCCATGAAAATCGCAGCGGGATTTGTGAGAAAAGCTAGGGGAAACGGTTTAACGGTACGGGATGAAAAGTATTGTGTGCAATTATTTGCGGAATGTCTGCAACGGGGATATGATATAAAGTTTTTGGATGAACTTGAAAAAGAAAGCAAAACCGCAGGTGTGTCAGTCGATAATTTATTGCATAAAGTACAGGATCATGTTTTACTTGTTGAAAACGGTGTGTCCAATCAGACAGCAAAACTGGTAATATCCTGGTCGATAAAGATGCAGCATAGTGAGTTCGCAAAGTATATGGACCTGATAACATTCGCACGGAAAAACGGAGTGGAAGGCGGGATGATGGATAATGAATTGGGCGAGTTGGTGAGGAAAAAGAAAAGTTTCGGGTGGTTTAAGCAGCGTATAGAGTTTTTGATAAAGAACCGCGCAAGGGATGAAGTAAGAAGCGAAGTTTTGAAGGATAAGAATAAGGAAAACCGGAAGTAATGGATGATAAACGCAGCGAGTTGGAACTTATAGAAGCAGTCATCAGTGGTGAAGTTGATGATTATGTACATCTCGTCAAACGGTACGAGTCGATGGTGTTTAATCTTGCTGTAAGGATGCTCCAGAATTTTGTTGAAGCACAGGATGTTTGCCAGGAGGTGTTTTTAAAAATATATCAGAACCTGAAAAAATACGATAGCGGATTTGCGTTCAAGGACTGGATATACAGAGTTACTGTTAATTTAACAAATGATAAGTTAAGAAAACGGAAATGGCAGTTTTTGTCATTGGATAAAAAGGTTGAGACTGATGACGGTGAAGTAATTTGGGCATTGCAGGAGGAAGGAAGTGATCCTGCGGTAAAGTTCGCTGTGAAGGATGAACAGCTGGTAGTACAAAAATTTGTTGATACATTACCATTAAAGTACCGCGTGATGATAGTTCTAAGGCATTGGGAAGGGTTGAAATATGAAGAAATCGCTAAAATATTAAATATGCCTGTGGGGACTGCTAAAACACGGGTTATACGCGCACAGGATAAGTTATATAAAAAAATGAAACTATTTTACCGCGAGAAACGTAATGATAAGTAAATATGGGAAATTGTAAGTATCGTAACAAGATTGAGCTGTTGGTGCGTAATGAACTTCCAGAAAGTGAAGTCATTGAAGTACGCAGCCATATGGATAGTTGTCAAACTTGTCTTGAATTGTTTGAATTCCTGAAAAAAATTGATAGTACCCGTGATAAATTGCGTGTGTTCAATCCGCCGGAATATTTTGCGGAACGCGTGGTTAATACTATAAAAAAAACTGTTGATACCGACGGTAATGTACAGATGAGCGTTTGGTTGGCTCGGGTTGTACAGGTGGTGCCCATAGCTGTTCTTGCAATAATTATGACAGTGCTGGTAGTTTATAAGGCCGGGAATTTTAGTAATGATACTTCGCGGAGAGTAATAGTGGACTTTACTTTTAAAGCAGAAGATGCGGCTACTGTTGCGTTGGCAGGAGATTTTAATAATTGGGACTGCGAAACTGCGAAGCTGGTGAAGTCTAATGGTACTTGGTGTATTAAAGTATCGCTTAAACCAGGTAGGTATCAGTACGTTTTTGTTTTAGATGATGCTACTTATGTAGCTGACCCTCAGGCAAAAGAGGTTGTGGATGACGGGTATGGCAGGAAGAACTCAATTATTGATGTTACTAAGATATAGTCATAAAAGGATGATTGATGTAATTGTGAAAAAAAATACAATTGACAATAGAGAGCTAAGGGTTATAAAATATACATTAATGTGCAAAAATGCATAAAGTAAAGAATTTTTTATTTTAAGTTTCAGGAGGAAAAGTATGAAGCGTAACCATGTGTTATGGAATGTGTTTGTTTTAACAGTTGCCGTGTTGTTCGGCAGTGTTGCGACTAGCGTCGCAGGGGTTATTGGTGGAATGATTACTTATAACGGCGTGTATGCAGACAGTAGTGCACCGTTAAAAGTAGCGGCATTTGAAAAACAAGGTGATACAATGCCGGTATGCGCGATGGACCTCGGGTCAGTAAAGACTGCAATACAAACTAACGGCGGTGTTTATACTTTAAATTATCCATCATTGGTATCGGGTAACACGTATTTTATAGAAGCTTTTATTGATTGTTTATCACCTGTCACAACCGGGTATGCGATAAGTAAAACAAAGGAAGAGCCATCCGGATGGAGTAGTATAGCAGTAGCATCAGAAACTGTTCAAAGTAACGTTATCTTTGCAATAAGTGACAAGACCGCGTTTCTTGATGGTGCGTACGCATACTATACCGGTACTGCTTATGAAGGAAAACCGTTGTTGATGGGTGTACAGGATATTGAAAGGACATCTGAATATTTTTGGAGTTCTTCCAGTACAATTCTTGTTTCAGGAACTACACAGTATCAGTTCCCTGATATTACAAATATTATCATGGGGAGAACATATAAGGTTAAAGCGTTTGTGGATGCAGATAATGACGGAGCATATGATGAAGGAGAGCCTTTCGGCGATATACTGACAAATTATAATGTTATGGCAGATACGGTTACGATAGGTGATGTTGCCGTAAACGATATGCTGACAGGCTTTATCACTGGAACATTGAGTTATAACCCTCCAATTTATTCAGATCATCAGGTTATAATCGGTATCACTCCGTTAATTCCGACTGAAATTGATCTTGGGAACACGTCAAACTACGCGAAGTTTGTTACAACGACAACTTCCTATCCATACAATTATTCGCTGAACTTAGCCGGGATCAGTACTACAAACTACACTTTAGTTGCTGTAATAGTCGGGCAAGGCAATAAAGTGCTGGCGAAGGATTATAGTGTGAGATCAACTTATACGCAGTGGACTAATCTTGCAGGAAAAAATCTTGCTATGACAAACCAGCGCGGGAAGATCATGGGTGTTATCAGTTACCCCGGGTCCAAAGCCGGTAATATGTACATCGGAGCGTTCGATAGCAGCAATTCTACCACGCCGGTCAATACCGTTGCGGTAGGACGAACAACTGAGACAAGTTGTGCTTATCAGCTTGACACGCTGGATTTTAATACGGACTACTGGATTCGCGCGTATGTTGATTGCTTTATCCCGAATGGCTCGTTTGATGTCGGGCGTACGACTGACGAACCAACAGGGTTCTATACTGATACAAACGGAAGTCTTTCGCCTATAAATATTTCGTCGACCTCAATAATGTATTCAAGTATTAACGTTGAAGTAAAAGACGTAATTGGCTCGATTTCTGGGACTATCGGCTATAACGGTAACTTTACGTCAGGAAACATTTATGTCGGAGCTTTTGATCTTTCAATAAGTAGTGAGAGTCCCTGCGCGATTGTTGGTGCTGGTTCTATCTCAGCCGGGACGACGCAGTATGCGTATTCTATTGGCGGATTGACTTCCGGGAATACTTTCTTCATGAAAGCGTATCTTGATTCTGTAGAGCCGTTTGGGGACATGAGTCCTTCTAATGGCGAAGCTTCCGGTCAACTTGGCGGAGATTACCCTCAAAGCGTTGTGTTAATCAATGACATAACTGCAGGAGCGAATTTCGAGATCAGAGACCCTGAACCGGGGAGTATTTCAGGAATGTTGTACTACAACAATCCTATATTTGCCGGTCGGCAGGTACTTATTGGTATTTCTAGTAATCCTATAACGGGTTCGCCTATGGATCCGTCAAATTACGCGGCATATATTACGCTGACACCTTCTCCAACGGATTATCCGTGCTCATTCAATTTGAGCTTAACAGGAATTCCAACAACAAATTATATGTTGATAGCATTAATTATGGGGCAGGATTATAAAATCATTGCTGCAACTTCTACAATGCATACGTTAACTCAATGGTCAAAAATAGGTGAGGGCCTTTCTATAGAAAATAAACGCGGTATACTAGGTGGTACCATGCAGTATTCCGGATTAAGAAGTGGGAATATTCATGTCGGTGCGTTTGCCAGCGCAGAAGCTTTGACACCGGTTAGTTATACTGTAATTGATGTAAACAAGATATCCGGTACCGCAATACAATACGAGATTGATACCGTTGATTTTGGTATGAATTATTGGGTACGCGCTTATATAGACTGTTTCATTCCTCAAGGTGGCGGGTATGATGTCGGATTTACCTCAAACGAACCTCAAGGTGTGTTCAGAGATACTAGCGGGAATATTTCACCAGCGGCGTGTTCTGTGTCTGTACCAAAAATGATGGGGGTTGATTTCCCGATTAAAGATCAGGTAGGAACTATTTCAGGTAATATTATTTATAACGGAGTGCGTTCCACAGGGACATTGTATGTAGGACTTTGGGATGTCGCTATTAGTTCACAGGGTCAAGGCGCACCGCAGATGTTTATAAACGCAGGAATGTTGTCTACAGGTCGTTCAACTTATTCATATACTTTTGATTTAGTACCGATTGGACATACATATTTGATACAGGCATATGTTGATTGTGATGCACCGTTTGGGGATCTTTCTCCTACTTCTGGTGAACCTTCAGGAAGAACTACAGATCCGGTATTTTTGTCGTCTTACCAGTCAGGAACTATAGATTTTGCGGTTATTGATTCGGCACCTGGATACCTCGCGGGAACAGTAAATTATACCGGCGGTGTTTACTTACTCCAACCAGTAACTATTGCGTTAGGTCATGGAAAACCGGGGCCAACATGGGGCGATGCAGGGAATGTAGTAGCGTATTCTACCGGTATTTCAGTTGCAACAAATGGGTGGCCGTATAGTTTTAATGTACCGATAGGTACTATACCTGATGCGACGGATTATTATTTGGCTATCATGATTGATGTGAATCCGGAACAAAACACCGGGCCGGAAGCGTATGTCGACCTCGGGCCATTGTCGTTGACAAAGTATTCTGTACATACAGATCTTGCCCTTAATATGGTAAATGTTTCTCTCCCTATCACCGGAAGTTTGACATACTCAGGGTCGAGTTCAATGTTGTATAAACCAGTAAAAATATCTCTCGGATACGGGGAATATGGAACGGTTGGGTATAACGAAGTTGCGTTTACTACAACCATTGTTGTGAGTTCGCAAGAGTATTATTTTAATGTGCATATGGATTCAAGTTATTATGTAAACGCTATCGTTGACATGAATAGCAATGGAATGTATGGCGATGTGGGAGATTTGATGCAACGTATAGGGCCAATAAACAATTTTGATCTTTCAAATAACAATAATATTGCGTTGGTTGGGCCGATCGCGGGGAATGGTTCTATTTCCTATTACGGTAATTATACGGGCAAGAATATGTTGATATCAGCCGGGATTCGTAAACCCGGGGCGAGTTTTACTCCATCTACTTCTACTATTGCCATGTCGAGTTACGGGTATTCGTATTACAACTTTGACCTACCGGTTCATACTGATGTTTTGGTTACAGCAATTATTGATGTAAACAATAACGGGATATTTAACCCAGCAGAAGGTGATTCATACGGTGAAATAGGGCCGATCGATACAACGAGTGGGAGTGCAAACTTGCCGACTTTGTATATTAACGACCAGGGTGGGTATATTAACCCGAATTTGAAGTATGAAGGTATTTATGGTGATAAAAATATTGTCGGGATGGTAGGGTATGGGCCTTATTCCACAGGTTGGGTACCGGTTGTGATGAGTTCACAGTCAATGGTAATGACAGAACCCACCGGCGGGACACAGTATAAACGTACTGATTTCTACTTTAACTTTACGTTAAGTAAAAACGCAACGAATTATTTTGTTGTAGGTTTTGTTGACCTCAACGGTGACCTGCAGTTCCAGGCAAACGAACCGTTTGGGCAGTTCGGGCCTGTAGAAGTTCCTGGCAGTAACAATTATCCTAATGTAGAAGTTATGGATAACCTCGGTGGGACCGGGAAAATTAATGGTAGTATAAATTATAGTGGCAGCTATACTTCGTATCAGTTGTACGTAGAACTGTATAGCGGAGATCCGTCGAATATATTACAGGCACAAAAGCTGGCAGTTAAGAAAATGTATCCAATGTCTTATCCTGTATCATATAGTTTCGGGACGTTACCAAATAGTGTGTCTTATTTTGTCCGTGCGGGTATAGATGTTACTTACAACGGATCGGTTGATAGCGATGAACCGATAGGGAAACGCGGGCCGATAGCTGTTAGCGCAACAAATTCGCCAATAGCGGATATTATATTGTCAACCGGTACCCTGGGTGAAGGGTATATCAACGGGCAGGTGTACTATAATGGTGAAGAATTCCGGGATAAACCGGTGTTCATCAATTTATGGAACGGTTTGCCGTCACTTACAACAAGTAAAGTAATCCGTAAAACGGTAATTACACCGTATAACTGGCCGATTTATTATAGTTTTAGTATGGTTCAGGCGTATAGCGGTTATTATGTGACTGCGGGTATAGACGCAAATAATGATGGAGTCGTTAATGCGGTAGTGGAACCGTTTATCCGTCGTGATCAGCCTATAACAATAGGTTCTACTTCTGAAACCAATAATGTTAGTGGCATAGATATGACAATACCATACAAATCAGCTACTGGATACAGTGGGAGTATAAGCGTGAATTATTCGTACAATTCACCGTCGCCTAAACAAGGTATGTACCGCGCATATTTAGGGCATGGGCAACCGGGGCCAAATTGGACACCTGTCAGAATAGCGACTAATACGTTGCAATACGGAAGTTTCTATTGGGCAGGCGTTCCTGATGCGGAAGATTGGGCAGTTTTCATTGGAGTTGATGTGGATAATAGCGGGCAAGTTAGCCCGGATACCGAACCTTTCGGGATGATATATCCAATAAGCGTTTCCAGTGGGTCAGCGCAGAATGTGTATGTTGAAGTGCGCGATCCTATGACCATGACAAACGCGATTGAAGGTAATGTGTATTATAGCGGTGTGCAAAGCGGGCGTACTTATGTTGAGGTTGGGAAGGTTTCGGATACAAGTTATACAAGATATGCTTGGATTGACGGGTCGTATTTCTCGTTCGTATCGCTTGATGGTGATTGTACATATTACATAAAAGGTTATAAGGACAGTAACAACGATTATATGAGAGATGGTACTGATCCGTCTACAGGATATAATAATGAATACCTGGTGTTTGTTCCAATGAACGGAAAAGCTACACAGATGATTTCTATGGCAGATCCTGTTGGGATGGAAAGCGGGACTGTAGATATAAAGGTATCATACGGGTTCAAGAGTATATCTCAAGGTGTAGTGCATGTGCAGTTCTCTAAGTATGATTCAGCGAATCCGGCAGCGTATTTCTCGCCGATATCACGTGATGCATCATTTGTTTCTACCAACACTGCAACGTTGAATACGAGTCTTCAGGTAGGGACTTACAAAGTTGGTGCGTATTGGGATAAAGATAATGACTATATGTACGAAAACTTTGAAGAACCCTGGGGCGATGCTGCACAAATGGTGACAGTATCTACTTCTGAGGTGAAGTATATGGATATTACATTGAAAGATCCTGTGGTATCCGGAGTTGAAGGTAATGTGAGTTACACAAATGCGCCCACGAATTTTCTTGGGCAGCTGGTAATCAGGGTGGTTGAAGCGCAGAGTCAGTCGATTGTGAATAGGCTGAAATTTGTTCCTTCTCCAACAATCCAGTTAACATTCCCGAAATTTTATCAAATTAGTAACATTACACCAAATACAACCTATTTCATCGTGGCATATCATGATATTAATATGTCAAACAGCATTGACCCGGGTGAACCGGTCAGCAAACGGCAGGTGTTTATTGCAGAGTCGATGGTAACTGTAAATCATACTATAGCGTTAGATACTACGAATATCGCAACTGGTGGAATCAGTGGTAAAGTAAAATATACCGGGACGAATACGATGAATGCGAATGTTTTGATTTATGTTTGGGAAAACGCGGTTGGCGGGCCTACTACGTTAGGTTCTTTTGTGATTAATAATTTCGAAATGGGTGAAGCGACTTATACAATTTATGGATTGGCGGATAAGTCAAATTATTACGTTGCAGCGTTTAAGGATATGAGTAACGATACTCAACAACAAAGTTATGAACCATCTGGTGAAGCGCTTAACCCTATTACTGTGACAGGTGGGAGGGTTACTGCAGGTAAGGATATTACGTTAGTAGATTTTGTGTCAGGTGACTCATCAATGCAGACAAGTACGTATACCATAAATATGATGATTCGTGAAGGCGAATGGGGTATGACGACTGGCGGAAGTAGTGGCCTATCAGGTGTGTCAGTACAGATTATTGATACTTATTCGGATTATAATTCGGATAATGACAAAGTTATTGCGTACGGTGTTACCGGTATCGTTAAAGGTACAGGCTCTAACCTTGACCCGTACAGAAATATTGAGTTCTCCGGTGTTGTACTCAAGATTTCAACGGATACGTATAATCCGTACAGGTATAATGTAAGACTAGCAAAAGAAGGTTATATTGCCAGTGGAATGGACGTTTTCGTGGATCAGTATTCCAATGCGGTAGTCAACCGCGACGGGTATTTACAGAAACGTATGTATGTAGTTTCTGTCAGCAGTATTAGCGTGGATACTGGTACAGATGATGGTATTAGTGTGAAAGCGATAATATCACCGGATGGGGATAATGTAAATGACAGGGCATATATCAGGTTCACCTATACTAACACTTATCAAGGTTCACAATCGTGGCAGAAGGGTGGAAGCGCGAAGATAACAGTTGATACGAACCGTGATGGTATATTCAACGCGTTTGACTGGCGGCAGATTGTATGGCAGATGGATCCTGCCAATCCAACTGGGCCTCAAGTGCCGTATAAAGACGGGGTGAAGATGACGTATGAAGATCTTAACCGTATGCAGGCTGGGTTCGACTGGGCAATGGATACATGGATTGATCAAGATCAGTTTATGTTGGGTGCAAGTACTCAGATGGCGGATAGTGTAAGAAAAGAAATTATGTGGGAAGGGCGGAACACTCAAGGGCAGTCTATGCCGGCAGGAGTTTATCCTGTAAAAATTGAATTGGACTCACCGAATTGGGATCCGTCAGATGGTATGGTGTTAAGCGATACTACTACGTTGAGTATAGAAATTAAATCTGCCGGAATCAGCGGGTATGTGAAATATGATGTCAAAGGAACAACTGATACAGCTGATGATTTGCCGGTGGAAGGTGCAAGAGTGAGTGCAGGTGGTGCGGGTTGTTGGGGTGAGGCCTATACGGATACTAATGGGTTCTATACAGTTGGTGGATTGAAAGCGACTACTGCTACTGAAAAAGCGTGGGCAAGTGTACAGGCTAAAGGATATACTTCGAGTGAGGTTGAGGATATCACGATCACAGCGGATACTATTACTCCGGATATTAATTTCAGTTTGCAGAAAGGTGCTACTGTTAAAGGGCAGATTGTTCTTCCTGCGGCAGTAGATTCGTGGTATGACCAATTTGGTAACCGCCGGAATGGTATCAGCGGGACTGTCACAGCAAGTAAGAGGGGATCGTATTCTTCAAACTTCACAGGTTTCTACCTGCAAAATCAGGTGACTACGTATTATGAAATAACTCTCTCTCCGGGTGATTATGAGATTTATGCGCATGCGGAAGGTGAAATGTATACAAGTAAACGTACAACTTTGACTATCACTTCAAGTGATGTGGAGTTGAATATTAACCTTGTACCTGCAATAAAGGTTATGGGATACGTTAAGTTACCCGCGACAAGCGAAGGGAATAATTATATTAATGTCGGCGGGCAAAGAAAAGACGGGCAGGTATCCGTTAACGGTTGGGGTAATATTATGCCGGGAAATACCACTGGGTATTTCCAGGTATACGGCGTGGTAGCCGACCCGACGCCGGGTAAGGCGGATAGTACAGACGATAATACGTATAGCATTCGCGTGCAGGTTAGTGGGTATGCTGAGAAAACGTTTGACTTGATAATAGGTACTGAATCGATGACGATACCGGATATGGTTGAGGTGGAAAAAGGCGGAATGATGATTGGGAAAGTGTTTGCTGATTGGACACCTGAACTGTATGAAGCGTATAAGGGACAGAAGCTTGTGATGCATGGGAGAGTTTCATCTGCTGATACCGGTTTCCTTCAACAGTCGTCAAATGAAGGGCCGGGAGCGATGTATATCGAACCGGCAACGTTTACAGTACGGTTGATACTCATGGGTGAAGATTCGCTGAAATATCTAGACATGGTCAATACTTCAACAACTATTCCACAAGGGATGAGTTTAAGTGATTATGAAATGATTAAACTGATGAACGAGTATTCGTATGCAATATCTGGTATGGCAAATGGGAAGTATAAGCTTGAAATTTGGACTGACATAATCTTCAATGCTGAACCTAAGTATGTTGAGGCTGTTGTCAATGGGACTACTACTGTTATTATGCAAACAATTACGCTTAAACAATTCTCCGGGAAAATACAGGGCGTAGTAACAGCTTCTACCGGTACGGTAGATTACAGCAAAGTAAGAGTTATGGCGTATATGCCATATTGGGAAGAAAAAGGGATTAAAGCGCGGATGGCAGAAGTTTCGACAACTGGATATTTCTCGATTGACGGGCTCGGGCTTGGAGAGTATATAGTTGTGGCGAATGAGTATTCAGTGCCTCCGTCTACAACAAATCCTAAGGGTG
This sequence comes from Elusimicrobiota bacterium, assembly GCA_041658405.1. Lineage (NCBI taxonomy): Bacteria > Pseudomonadati > Elusimicrobiota > Elusimicrobiota bacterium. Next base: position 626 of record JBBAAG010000019.1, on the reverse strand, counting down.
AACTCAGCGGGAATTTCGGGACGGTATTGTCAAGAATAAACGTGCCTTCGGAAGATACGCTTAGTTTAGTACTGCCTACAGGCGGGAAAATTTCAGGGGCTGTTTCTATTAAGTCTTCTAAGTATACTGCAGCAAATTTGGTTAACCAAAAAGTGTATGCAGTGCCGTTGTTAGCGGAACGTACCGGGACGAAAGTTACGCCGTTTGAAACAGTGATAACTTCTTCCGACGGAGTTTATGCTATCAGCGGGTTGAAGGAAGAAGTGTACAGAGTATTTATTGATCCGGATATCGACGTGACTAATGATAGCGGGACAATGAAGACGCCGGATGTTGCGATGATACCTCAGATGGTATCCTTGGCAGCGGGTGAACAAAAAACTGGGATCAATTTTGTACTTACTGACGGTCATAAGATTACCGGGTCGGTACAGCGTCCAGTCGCAGGGACGGCAGAGTCGTTTATAGTAACACTCTTCCTTGCCAGTACAAATGAGGAAGTTGCGTTTAAACGGTTAGATTTCACCGGGACTAATACCAGCGCGAGAACGTTGCCGTTTGAGTTTGCAAACATTACTTCCGGGAAGTATGTGATAAGAATTAAGTCAACGGATATTAGTTATAAG
>JBBAAG010000018.1 GCA_041658405.1 Elusimicrobiota bacterium | reverse complement strand
CTGAATCACTGAATTACACGGATCCCAAATATCCTGCGGTAATTTTATATTGCAACGGTAACAATGAAAAGAAGCTGGATATTTATACGGATGGCGATTCGCAACAGAGCAAATATTATGCCAATTTGCCTTATGTAATTGAGGGCGCTGATGAAGTGTTTGGGCTCTCGATAAATCCGGAGTATATGCTTGATGCATTGAAACTCATCAATAGCGACAAGGTTAAGTTAAAGTTTGTAGATAGTATACAACCGGTAGTGCTTGAAGGGGATAATGCAAGTGAGGGGCTATTTGTGATAATGCCAATTAGAAGGGACGATTCGATTGTGCCATATTCGGAATTCTGTGAACAAGAAAAACAAAAAGTAGTTGCAACTCCCATCAACGAAACAGTGCAGGATGAAACAACTCCCGAATCAACGAACATTGCCGATCCCCTACCAGAACCCGTTCCTGTTTCAGTTCCTGTTGAAGAGAAACAGGGCGAAGATTCTGAAATTCAAGTTGAGATAACAGTATAAAATACGGAAGCGGAAACGAACCAATAGTAAACGGGGTTTGATAACTCAAGCCCCGTTTTTATTATTTCAGGAGGTAATGTATGTGTGAAAATAATTTTGTAGCTATGACAAAATGCATAGGCTGCGGGGGCGGTGCAATTCTTTTAGACAGGAGGCTAAAAAACTCTTTTGATAAAATGGAATATCCTGTCATTTGTGACAAGTGCGGCGGAAATAACCTTCCTCTGAATACTGACATGCCGGCGGATAAAATGGCGTTGGCTAAATGCAGGGAATGCGGAAAATTTGCAGCTGTTTTGGAAGTAGGAATCGTGAAGATAAAAGACAAGGAAGGCAATGTTCAAGAAAAAACAATTAAGCCCGGCACAATCTATGCCGGTATTTGTTCGAAATGTTTAGGCGATGACAATAATGTGGTCGTAAATCTTAATAAGAAAGGAGCTAAAGTATGAATATAGCTGAAAGAAACGATTTGTTGCGTGCCAGTATCCCATGTATATCCAAACCCAACGCATTATTGTTGACCCGCGGGATATATGACAAGTTCAACGACGACGATGTCGCGAAAATAATGGCAAAAGTGAAAACGTTTAATAATTTTACGACAGACAATGACCCTTGGAAAGAACACGACTTTGGATCATTTGAACACAACGGTGTCAAAATATTTTGGAAGATCGATGACTACGCGGGTGCAGAGGGTCTTCAACTTGTTTTAACAATCCTCCTCGCGGAAGAATATTAAGTGCGTGTTTCAAACTAAAAAAGACATGGGCGGTGTCTATAAAACCGCCCTTTTTTAGCAGAATATTTCTCAAACTTTACTGAAACTGATGCTATCTTGATTCTCAACATTTTCTTTAACTGTTTCCGGTTTTAGTGTCAAATATTCAAATGCTTTTTCTAATGCCAATATTGCTTTGGGGATATCGTTCAAACCCAAAGAATTCGTGCCAGCCCATTCTTTATCATTCTTCTTGTATCTTACTTGTATCATCACTTTCGGCGCATTAATTGTTTGGCCGTTTCTGACAACTTGGTTAGAAAACACACTTGCCTGTACTGCTCCTACCTTAACAATTTTTTCAGGACCTACCATAAGTATTCACCTCCGTTTTAGCGGTATACCTATTAGATATATCCATTCACACCTGTCCGCTAAAAAATTAAAAACTAATCCCCCAATAGTGTAAAATTGTGTTGACCAAAACATAACTTACCTATGGAGGACTAGTAAAATGCATTGTAACACAATTTTGCATCAATTGCAAAGCGTAGTGCCTCGACATCAATTTGAGAAACTGGAAACCAGCCGTAAAAACAACCGCTACGTCAAGCATTTTACCTGCTGGCACCAGTTTACTGCCATGCTCTACGCCCAAGCCAGCGGGAAAGACAGCTTGCGCGATCTAGAAACCGCGTTGAGTACACAATATCCCAAACTCTACCACTTAGGCCTTAAACCCGTAAAACGGTCCACCCTGGCGGACGCCAATTCCAACCGGAATTAGCGCCTGGTGGAAAATATGTTCTATGCCATACTCGCTCGCTGTAAAGATATAACTTCTAAACGTAAATTCAAGTTTAAGAACCCGTTATATATTTTAGATGCCACTGTAATTGATTTGTGCTTAGCCACTTTTTCCTGGGCTAAGTTCCGTACCACTAAAGGCGCCATTAAATTACATTGCCGCTTACAACATAACGGACAAATCCCGGAATTCTTAGTGGTAACTGATGCTAAACAACACGAAATTACTGTGGCTCGCTCTTGTTTTGACATTACGCCGGACAGCATCTACATGTATGGACAAAGCCTACATCGATTTCCAGTGGTTGTATTCGATAACCCAGCGCCAGGCCTTCTTTGTGACCCGGGCTAAGGACCACCTCATTTACACCATTACCGGACAGCAGGCGGTTATTAATAAAAATGTCAGCTCGGACACTACTATTACTTTAAACGGATTTTACCAAAAACAGGATTATCCCCAAACCTTGCGGCTAATTTGGTACATTGATCCGGAAACCGGTAAATCTCTCACTTTTTTGACTAACAATTTTAAGCTGGCGGCTTTTACGATTGCTCAAATATACAAAGCCAGGTGGCAGATTGAAGTGTTTTTCAAGTGGCTCAAACAAAACCTTAAAATTAAAACGTTCTTCGGTACTTCAAAAAACGCGGTACTTACCCAAATTTGGACTGCTATGTGTTATTACCTGCTTCTCACTTACATCAAATACCAGTCTAAGTACAAATATTCGTTGTTTTACCTTCACAAAATGATACGTACCACTCTTATGGAACGCATTAATCTGATTGATTTACTCAACTTAAATGATAAAATGTTAACTAAGGTCAAAAACACTGATCAACAGCTGCTTTTGAACCTAAAGTTTTAGCGGACAGCTGTGATATCAGTTAGTATATAAATGTTACGGTTTTACCCATTTCCATTTCCATTTCCACGTCTCATTCCCCCCATCCCCCTATAGAAACCAATCAATCAAATCAACCACATCAACCAACCAAATCAAACCAATAAACCAAGTCAACCAACTCAACCAAGAAAACCACATCAACCAACCAAATCAAACCAATAAACCAAGTCAACCAACTCAACCAAGAAAACCACATCAACCAACCAATTCAACCCAAACAACCATATCAACCAAATCAGCCAACTCAACCAATCAATTCAACCAAATCAACCCAATCAACCAACCACATCAATCAAACAAATATCCTCAACATTCCGTCGTCGTGTCCCGTGCCAATATAAAATATACGCATAGTGCACGGGACCCCGTCCGTCGTCGCACGTCCGTGCCCCAAAACAAAAAAAATAAAGGCGGCAGCCTTTAGTATACCCATAACGGGCACGCATAATTGTCATTCTTAAAACATGTCGGAGGGTACCCATTTATGGGTTTCGCTTCATCAGAACGAAAGCCTTAAATAGGGGGGAGACAATCCTGAATGACAATAAATAACCACAGTCCTCTACAATTTCAACCTCGATATCACAGAGCGGTAACCTCGTGATATCAGAGCGGAGAAATTGCGAGCTGACTGTGGCAATATACTCTACTCCTCATACAAAATTAACACGATATAACTTTATAAATCTATCGTTATTAATTCTTGATACAAAAATCAGCTAAAACAAAACGCCCAACGTTAGCATTAGCCATAGCCTCGCCCCTGCGGGGGCTCGGCATTATAGCCCCACTCCGCTCGCAGGACACACCCTTGCGGGCAGTCTCATTTGACCGGTATGCAAATGGACAGTCTTGTCGTCTCATTCGCATCCGGCCTCATGGACGACAAGATGTGTCGCTGAGGTCGTGGGGGACATCACTTTCCACTCTGGCTGCTGGAAGTCATTTCATTCCGTTCTCAGCATCCGAGGGCAAGTATATAACTCACTAAAACCCAACAAACCTTTAGATATAAAAAAAGTCGAAGAAAAAACTAGAAAAAGACTGTTACCACTAAAACAGAGTTCTATATTCTTTCCCGCTTCAAAACTCAACCGCTGCAAACTTTAAACCAGAGTGCATCCGTCATGTTTATAAATACGTTCCCTGGATTCTCCGCGTTTCGCAGCTCGAAATCTACCCTTAAATGATTACTGAATTGCCCGGACTTATTCAATATTACGTAACTGCTGCCGTAATCAAACAAAGTGCTTGAACCCCTTATCATGCCCGGACTATACTTTTCAGTGCCATTCGATTTCTTATGATGATGTATAATCACCAAAGCAATCCCGAACTCACGCGTCAGCTTGTCGAATTCGTTCAGCAAAAGTTTTATTTCCTTAGACGAATTTTCATCAAGTGTCAGGAAAAACTTATACATCGGGTCAAAAACAACAACATCCGGCTTTATTTGTGCGATGTACTTTTTCAGCTCCATGATATCTGCATGCATGTCTAACTTGAAATTACAGGTCATACAGTAAAGCCTATTTTCCGGAATCTTCAGGCCTTTGCTCATCCGCTTCAACCTTTTCTGCAAATGGAATTCGCTTATCTCCTGCTGTAGGAACAAAACCTTTTTCGGACCAGGTATTCTAAACCCTAAAAAATCTTTTCCCATAGCCAGCGATAAAGCCAGATTCAATGCAAAAGTCGATTTTCCGATCTTAGCAGACCCCGTAATAAACGTAGTCCCTTTCGGTGTTATCAAACCATCGCCCCAGAAACTTCCCTCCTCTTGTATTTCTTTAGCCAAGAAATTGTTTATCTCAACAGGCCCGACCGATGCTTCAGTATATCGCACTGTTTGCAGCGCTTGAAAATATCGCTTGATATCCTCAAAAGCCCATTCAGTCGGACCGTTCAGATCTTTCAAAATATTGTCTACCATTTTATAACAGCTCACCTCCTTGAGCCAGGATTTCAGCGCAGGTTTTTTGAAAAAAGTCAAAAACATCAAACATACCCGCCCCCTTTTTTAGTTTTGCAATCAAAATACTGCACTCTCTTTTCGTAAGATGCTGTATTCTTTTCATGGAATACTCATAACTTAATCCTGCGTCAAAACAAAGTTTCGCACAATACGAAACCTGTATAACCGTAGGCGTTTCAATTACTCCATCCCGCGTTTTATTTATATTCATTTTATGTCCTCCTGGCATTCTTGCCAAACTTCTTTGCTGATGTCCGCAAACTTTTCACTGTCGCTGTATAAGTCGCTGCTGTCATAGTCACCGATTAAAACAATCCTGTCCCCGGCCCACCTGCCCAACCATTTATATTTATCGCTGTCAACGTCTCCGCCGCCGCCTTCGTCGGACTTCCTTAAAAGCCAAACAAGGCAGTCTTTAAATCCTCCGTCACTTCCGTATATCTCAAGGAACTTTGCACCAAAGAAATCGGTTTCTTTCAGCTTCAAATTCCAAGTTATAACTTGCTCTTTCTTGTCTAAATTAACCAGCTTAAAATACTGTCCCATCTTCCTCACCTCCGTATTTTGAAAAGCAGTCTTCGCACCAGGCGTGATACTCATCAGGCATGAAGACCACTTTTTTGTCGGGCTCGTTTTCCGGCTGAGTTATTTCGGCGTTACAGCTGTCGCAAACGACTTCCGTAAACTCCGCTATAAGCTCACCATCCAGCATGATGTACCCTTTCCCATCAGGCCGGGTTTTTGTTATAAATTCTTTCAATGTATATTTGTTTTTCATTTTTTTTGTTTACCTCATTTTGTTTTAGTTTTCTGTTGTAAGCAAAAGTATCCCGTCTATACAGTAACACTCAAAATTTTTGAGTGGAAAATCTGTATATTCGAGTTTCTGCTTAACTATGATCGGCGTGTGTGTGTCTTCTTTGCATATGACCTCAGCGGTTTTGTCATCATTGACTTTTATTGTCCACAGCTGAAAAGGGATATTTTTAAGTTTATACTGATAGCTCCCAATTAAGTCTATAAGCCAATGCGCGCCAGTCTTTTCCGCCAGGTACTGAATCCCGTCAGTAAATATCAAACCGGTAAAATTCCTGAAATAATGTTCAGTACCCGTAAAGGTTTTAAGTTCATCTTCAAGTTTTTGTTTTTCATTTGTATCCATTTTTTGTTTACCTCGTTTGAGTCTGACTTTTTGCCGACCCTACCTACATAGGGTCATAATAAATATAAAAGTCAGACAAGCGAAGGCACGGCTCGATAGAGAAAAAGATTAAATGTCCGCAGGCGCGAGCGTAGCATCGCGTCCCGGAATTGTAGGCAAACCGCTAATGCGCGGGCAAACTGCAATGTAGGGAACTTTTATTCTTTTTAGTGCCTGAGCTAAACGGAATCATACTTAAGAATAGGTACGAGAATAACGCCTAATCTTTTTTAATTTTATGTTTATTATGTAAACATGTTCTTGCTCACCTTGTGAATAATTTTTCATCTCGTCGGTAATTGTCGCGTACTTTGATTTAACAAATAACTGCTTGACAAAACTATACTTCTTGGCTATTAATATGAACAGGAATGAATATTTGGATAGTTATACCGTCTACACCAAAGGGTAATGGCCGGATAATTAAGTGGAAATGGATAATGGTTTCCGTTTAGTTATTCGGCTATTTTAGTTTTGGGAAAAAGGAAGTAATTTATGGGTAGAAAAGTGAAGGAGATTTTCCGTTCAAAGAAAACCCGACTGCTTAAAAAAAGTTATAAGCTTGTTGATATCGGAAAACTAGGATACAGGCTCCTTGAAACAGATGAATTAAATGCGGATTATGTTATGTCTAGTTATAATCAAAATAAATATTGTCCTTGGTGCGGCAATCGGGACAATTACAGAGGGAATCATCAAGTTATTCACCCTAAACACTTTTGCACTATTATGAATTCTGATAAATATGCGGCTATTTACTACAGTTCATTTTGCATAAAAAGTGACAAGAAACCATTCATTATTGAAGAAGAGCAACACCTTATATCTCCTGAACATTGTTCAGTTTGTAATTGTAAAGAGTTAGATAAAAAATACATGCAATGTAACAATGAGGCTGGAGTTGTGTTAGTTTGGGTTTGTAAAAATTGTAAGGCGCATAATGTTGAATGTGATGGTAAATTCATACACACACCTTCTATAGGTAACTTGCCAGAATCTATAAGAAGTGATGAAGAAGCTTTGGAATACATTAAGAAAAATACATACAGTTTATACATTAAACCATTCTTACGCGGACTTGAAGATATTTCTTTTAATAGATATATAAACTTATTACCTTATATTATGTTCATAAATTATAAAAAACATAATGACTTCTCAGAAGCAGAAAAGATTTATAATATTATTATAAATGATGAAGCAAAACCTTTGACTAAAAAGACGGTATTAGCTTGTGCGAGTATAGAGGTTTATAATTCTCTAGTTCAAAAATATATCAATATGATTCAACAATATATGAATAAAAATATATTACCAGAAGAATTCGATATATTTAAATCCTTTTTAGCTGCTTTTATGCCACTCAACTTAGAAACAATTAGATACAAATTCGCTATATATTTTGATGAAATTATTCAAGAATTGGATCTACTCCATGACAGAAGTGCAATGGACTTTTATCATCTTTTTGATCATTAACTGACAAAATATTTCGCTTACACTACATAACGTGCTTATGTAGTAATGGGCTGTGTAGTTTTAGTTTCCCATGATGACGGGGCTAACTCTATCCAGCCCATTTTTTTTCGGGTAGTGTAAGCACATAAAAAGCGGATTGTTATGATTGTAGAACAAAACAGTATTCAGTATCAAATAAGCAAAGAAGTGGAGCCGCGAACAGATCACTCGCAGGATATCGCAATTATCAACAAAAAATTGGATCTAATTATTGCATTAATCTCCAGTTCAAAGAACCCCAGCGTAAGTATTCCTATTGTTAATCGTAAGTATATAGTTATCAGTAACATATTGCCAAAGAATATTATGGAATATTCTGAACTTTATCGTTTTCGTGTGGCAAACTTGTCCAAAGTTGACTTATGGATCGAAAACGATATCCCGTGCTCCAAAGTAATTGAATCAGAATTTCACCACGGTGAAATAAAACTTGGAAAAACATTAAGAAGTTATCTGGTGGATATAGTTGAAAACCATACTACCGGAGTCTCAATAGATAGTTTGAGTACAAAGTACAACGTTTATAGAAATACAGTTTCTTCAGGTATTACCCGATTAAGAATGAAACTTGGGATTAGAAATAAGAATCGGTATTGGTATATTGTCACGCACGAAACAAAAAATCAAAATGTCAAATATTTTGTCAAATCCGGAATCAGATTTTGTTTGATAAAACAAAATATTTAGCGTTAGTAAACTGCAACGGATGGATTATGCAATCCGTTGCAGTCGGAATAGTCAATTATGTGATTATGATGTTAAGTAGACAGGAGAAAAATAAGGAGTAAGTATGAAACAAAAAAATGACATCGATTCAATAATAAAAAGAAATAGAAAGATTTACGACGCAATAATGAAGAATGCGTATATTGATCCGGAGTTTGCCAGGTCGTTTGAGGATTTTAGTTGTTCAAAATGTTTTTTTTGTGAACGTTGCTATTTAGAATTCGGTTTGGCTTTTGATTATTTTAACACAGGCTTCGATTGCCTTTTAGAGAAATAATCATCACTGTAAAAGAAGGGAGGTGATAAGTAATGAAAAAAGTAGTTAAAAACAGTGGTCCGGTGAATTTCAGTCGGATATGGGTTTTACGGGCAGACAAGTCTGCCCGTGATATCCAGGAACTGGTAAAACAGTTGGAGGCCAGTATACTGACCGGGCACCCCGGTGCGAACATTGTCTATACCGACAGATGGGTTCTGTTAGGTAAATCGAATTTCAACATGGGGTTACGGCATTTTCGAAGGTTTCAAGGCCGGTTTATTCAAATCCGCGGAGTAGCGGGAACGTCAGACATTACTGCGGTGATGCAAACAATCAAGAGTTGGGATAAGAGTGTAACGTGTTGAACCTAGGGAAATAGAACGAGTTCAACAACTGAAACAAAAGGAGATTTAGTCTGATGAAGAACAAAAAAAATGTGAATAGAAAACCGACAAAAGCAAATGTAATAAAAGTAAACAAAACCGTCTTAAAAGAAACAAAGATTACCTCGGTAGTTGATATCATGGTTGAAATGGTTCCACTTAAAGATATTGTACCGAGCAAAAATAACCCCAGAACCGATTTGCGTAGTGATGATAATGTAAAAGAAATAAAGCTTCTTGAAGAATCTGTTAAACAAAACAAGTGTATAGAAGTCCCAATCATCGTATTTCGCAGAAAAGACGGGAAGTTTGAAATAATTGACGGTGAAAGAAGATGGCGTGCATTAACTGAAGCTGGAATAACAGAAATACCGAAATCGATGTTAGATATCAGGGAAGATTTATCTCGTGTTGAGATAGCAATCTTACAAGCAAAGTTGGATGCGCAACGTAAAAATTGGGACATACTTGATAGAGCCAGATTATATAAATCATTACTAGAACAAACAGATTTTAACCAGAGAAAATTATCAATAGTTGTCGGGGTTGTCGAAACATATATGTCTGAAATGATAAGTGTGGCATCAATAAATCCAGAAGCGATTCAAATACTTCACTACGGTGAAGTACCTAGTCGCGCATACCGTGAATTTGCACGGTTGAAAAACAAAGCCCGCGAGCTTGAACTAGCGAATGAAATAATTAAAAATAAACTTAATACAACAGAGAGTGTAGCTGCACTAGTAACAAGTTGGAATAGAGATGAGAAGCTAAGAAAACACAAAAAAGAACAGGAACAATCTTCCGATACTACAACATCGGCAATATCCGAGCAGATGCAAGCTGAAGCAGCAGTCATCGAAAAAAACACATTCATAGTAGTAGAGATGTATAAAGTAAAAATACATGCTACTACAGATGTTATAAAAAAGATCCTGAAGAAATTGAACCAATATAAGGTAGCTGGGTCACTGGATATTGAAAAGATGCCAGACCCCGTTGTGGAAAGTCCCGCGGTTGAAAATGAACAAAAAGAAGGAGCACCGGATAACAGATGAGAAAAGAAGGCAACATCCTAAAAACCGTGAAGCAGGTTATAGATATCGTCTCACTGTTTATGATGTCAATAGCAGCTCTAATAGTCAGCGCGTTCTTCGTGTATTTCGTATGGAATGTCGTTGTAAATCTTAAGGATCTCGCAGACCGGACAATTTTCAGCGGATCATGGTGGAGGTAAATATGACCAAAGACCAGTTAGACCTAATCATCCAAAAACTTGGTTTGCAATCACTCTCGGTGGAAAGCGAAGTAGTTATCATTGAGGATGCCGAGCCCGGAGATAATTTAACCTACGAAAATATTGTTATCACCGGGCGTGACCCCAAACTTGGCCTTGTGACCAAACGGATAACCGTGAAGAAGAGATTCGCCGACGGCATGGTGGCTGAATCTCAAGACAAGACCGGATACTGTATTGTTCACGGCCCAATAATCCTTCAATCGATGACAATTTGCCCGAAATGTCATCAGTACTACTGTATCAGCTGCGTCGCCAAATCATTCAACGGGACCAATTATTGCGAAGATTGTTGCGCCGAACTGAAAGCCGCGGATTTTAAAGATAAACTGTTGAAACTTTTAAGGCTGAGGAAATAGTATATGAATAACTCAGGTAAGAATAATAAGTATCAGCAACAACCGTCAACTCCGGTTAACAACACGCTGGACTTACTTGCTAGGATAAGCAGGGTAGGTTACAATGAAGTATCCGGCGATGTGTTATTGGGTTATATCCTTACCGGAAACGAACAGCATAAGAAGATACTTGAAGCGGAAGTACAGATGGCTGAAGTTAAGTATGCAATGGAACCCCATCCTTTAAAAAGCTCAGCGCCTACCGATGCAGATTTTAGTGGGGATTTGGTATACGGCAAAGTTGATTGGACGAACGCCGAAGCACGTATTAATATAAATCAAATTGCAAATTCGCCAATGGTTGTTTTGGGCCCATCAAATGGTGGAAAAACAAGCTTTACTTTTGTTCATGTTGAGAATCTTCGAAAACACAGGGATAAAATATCACCAATAATCATAGAATCAAAAAAAAATTACCGCAATTTGGCAAAATATCTTGATTTATGGGTACTGAAATTAAGTGAACTGCGTATCAATTTACTAGAGCCCGCCCCCGGCATGCCGGTAATCCCGCATGTTATTAAGCTGATTGAGATAATGTCGACGATATACTGGTTTAATCTTTCTGAACCATACTTATTCCACGTGATTCAGAGTTTGTTGTCTGATTACGGGGTACTTAAGGGCGGGACAATTTACCCGTGTATATATGACGTTATTGAAGCTATTCAACAAAATCAGTATCAATTTTCCAGTGCTAAAGAAGATTATAGAAAAACAATACTCTCAGTTTTATTTAAATTAGCATATTCAATGGAAAATGTATATAGATGCAGTCAAAGCATGCCAATAAAAGAAATTCTAGATAACGGTGTAATTATAGAAACCCAAGAAATCCCAGTACATTCAGTAAGGTTTATTTTAGCATACTTAGTTTCTTTCGACCAAGAACTTAGGGGGGGCAATGGCTAAGGTTTCTTATTATATTTTAGACGACTCACAATTATTATTTCCTGAAGGACCAATCGATTCACTTTCTGAAAAATTATTGACCGGCAGGGAAAAGGGTATAAACTTTTGCATCATATTGCATCTATTATCCCATCTATCAAACAAGACTATAGGTTCGAATACTACAATAAAAATAATTGCTGGTGGGTTAGAAGATTCTAATGATATACGTGAAATATCAAATTCTATGGGTTTAACTCCCGAAGAATGCCTAGAAATTAAAAGGATGAAAGGTCCTAGCCATCTATTAATTAGATTTCCGTGGATGAAATGCTTCATGGCGCAATTTGAAAATTCAAGAGCGAAATATCCCAAACTTGAAGAAACTGAAAGACTTCAATACATGAATCCGGTATTTACGAAACTAAAATGGAAACCACAAGTAACTATTGACGATATAAAACAAGCGGTTAGTGAAAACAAAACGCAAAATACAACCAATGATGCTAACGTAAATACAACTACCCAAAAGTGTGTATTACCTTTACAGGAAGAAATGTTGTTACGCGACTGTATGCTGCCGGAGCATATGTTCCATACAAAAGAAGAACGGTTTAAACGGTATGACATTACGTCCGGCAGTAAAAAAGCTGCAATCTCAGAAAAACTTACCGTCACTTATCCATTCATCCTTGAACATCCTGTTTCAGGGTATGGAACATTATGGGAAGCCAAGGATGAGGCATATGTTCACTTAAATCTACCCAAAAAAGCGATTCCCGGCCGGGGTGGGTTTGTCAGCAAATTTATGGCACAACAAATTTGCAAAAAAATAAACCTTAACCCCAAAGAAAGCATTGAACTTAAACTTGGAGACAAATTAATAGACGTTGCATACAGGAACAATGACGGAAAACTGATCGGCTACGAGATACAAACATCCGAAAAACACGCTGAAACCAACGCGATAAAAGATTTGTTACAGTCAAATTCTTTGGATGTACTTGAGTTTGTCTGCGAAACTAAATCAATCTTGGCCGCAATCAAACGTAAGATCGAGAATTGCCCGCAACTGCGGGATGTAAAACACAAAATAAGTTATTCAGTATTTTGCAAATATTTTTAGGAGGGTTAGGAAATGTACATGTATTTGATGTTAGTAGTATTAGCGTCTGAACTTGTGTTAATCGGCTTGTATTTGTCAGATCAGTTGAACCACTTGAAAAATGCGGTGTCTCTAATTCCTGTTGGTTCTCAAAGTCCTGCAACAACCGGACAAGAGGCAATGTTACAAAACAGCGAACAACTGGGGCTAATCAAAAACTTATTGGCGAAAAGCGATGAACAAAATTCGTTGATAAAAGTTATTGCAGAAATACTTCAAGATGCGTATAAGAACGAGATCGTAGAAGGCGTCAGCAATAAACTTATTGGCCATAGAGAGTCCTTTGTCGACAGAAAGATACTGTCAAACATCATCGCAGATCTAATCCTGCTAAATGACCGTCTTGAAGCAAGTATCAAAGACGCCAATCTGCTATTTAGCAAGGCTACTGATACGCAAGACACTAATCTTGAATGGTTAATCTTTAAAATCGATAGTTACTCGAAGGAAGTTCAAAACATTCTTTATCAGAATGACGTAGAGGAGCTAACATCGGAGAGTAAATACAACCCCGCAATCCACAAAGTAATTCAGGTTAAAAATACTATACACATAAACGAAGAAAAGGAGGTGGTAGTTGTAAGGAAAGGTTATAAGATGAAAGAAAAATTGTTGAGGCCAGCGGAAGTGTTAGTAAAGAAATATGTCGAAAATGGAGGACAAAACAATGAAAAGTAAGAGTGGCAGTACATTTTGTGGTACAGATTTGGGAACCACCAACAGCTTGATCGGCATCATTGACGATGACGGTAAAGTCAGAGTTCTGAAAAACGCTGAAGGCGAATACTTGACACCTTCGGTAGTACTATTTCGCGACGGCAAGGTTCCGGTAATAGGCCGTCCGGCAAAAAATGAAGCGTTACTGCACCCCCAGCATGTTATCCCGCGAGTAAAGCGCAGCATGGGGAATGATTTGACTATCTACAAAGACGATAGTGGAAAGGAATACCGTCCGGAAGAGATTTCTGCGATGATTCTCAAGAAACTGAAACAAGACGCAGAAACGCAACTTCAAGTCCAGGTTAAAGATGTTGTGATATCAGTGCCCCACTATTTCACAGAAGCTGAACGTAGGGCAACAAAAGCTGCCGGTGAGATTGCGGGATTTGATGTCATGTCTTTGATAAGCGAACCGGTGGCAGCATTATTGTCTTACGGAATTGACAAAGAATCCGACCAAACGGTACTAGTCTTTGACTTTGGCGGTGGAACGTTGGATGTCACACTGGCCCGCATCGAAAACGGTGTTATTTCAGTCATTGGCTGCGGGGGAGACAAATTCCTCGGAGGGGAAGATATCGACGGAATTTTGTGTCAACATGTGGTGAACAACTTCAAAAAGAATCACGGGGTAGATTTGGATCCAGTAAAAGACAATGCGGAAATCCAGGCATTAAGAGATAGGGCTACCAGGATAAAAGAATCACTGTCAGTCAAACCGCACAATTTGTTTATCTATGAGGCTAAGGGCAAACAGTTTTCGCAGGACATGACCCGAGATGAATTTAACGAATTGTGCAGCCCGATCTTTGAAAAAGCAAAAGCTGTCGTTGAGCGTTTAATGGCAGAGCAAGGGATGGATTACAAGGCGGTGGACAAAATAATTCCGGTGGGCGGGTCTTCCAGGATACCAAAAATCCATGAGATGCTAAGAAACATGTTTGGGAAGGAACCTGTGAAACATGAATCAGTGGACCCGGACAAAGCGATAGTAATCGGCGCTACAATCAAAGCCGCGATTGATATCGGTAAGTCAACGGGAAAAGTACAAACCGCCAGCGGGAAATATCTGCCGTCACCAGATATAAAATTTGAGGACATTGTTACACATAGTTTGGGTGTTGCCGCATTTGAGGGTAAAGACAACTTCGAGAAAAACTGTGTGATTATCCCCAAATGTACGGGCTTGCCTGTTACGTTAAAACAATGTTTTAGGTTGGTAGACGCAAAACAAACCGCCGCGATGATTCGTGTGCTTGAAGGCGATGATAACGTTGCTGCAGATAAATGCCAGGAACTGTTAAAAGTCGAAATGAACGGACTGCCTCAGGAGAGTGTCCCAACTGCGCGTATTGAAGTTACATTTGAATACAGCCAGTCCGGCATTCTGAAATGTATCGCCCGCGATTTAGTTAGCGGGAAAACTACACCCGGTGAGATCTCTCATACTAGTGGGTTGAGCAAAAAAGAGATTGACGAAAAACGCAAGGAGTTGGAACAGAAGTTAAAGAAAATGGAAGAAGGTGAAACAGCATGTTGAAAAGGTATTCACAGGAGATCAGTGTTTTTCGGAAAGAATCAGGGGACGGCCTTAGGGTAGGAAGACACGAGAGAACAGCTCTGGTGATTGACTGCTCGGGGTCAATGGCATACAGGGATTGGAAAGGGCAAAGGATAAAGGCTGCAAAAAACGCAGCGATTGAGTTTGTCGATAAGAAACTTGAGATTGACAAAAATGATGAGATAGGCCTTGTGTGGTTCAGTTCCAAAGCAGCGATTGAAGTCCCATTACTCACTGTCGGAGATAATTATAGGACGATAGTCGATGGGATCAACAGGCTATCCCCGACATTTTCAACAAACATGGTTGCGGGTCTTGAGATGGCAGGAAGTGTGTTGGGATTACCATGGGGAACACTCTACGGCGATGAACGAATTATACTCCTGAGTGATGGTGCGCATACGGATTCCGGTAATCCCGTAACCCATGCAAATATGCTTAAACAGCTTGGAGTGATAATCGATTGTATTGGTATAGGCACAAAGACTGGGGTAGATGAAAAGACATTAAAGGCAATTGCTTCGGTAGTAAACGGCAAAGTTAGGTACAGATGGATAGGGGATGAAGAAACCCTAGTGAAACACTTCGCAGAACTCAGCAACAAGCTAATTCTCGATAGATGAGAGGACTCTGAAAATGACTTTGTCTGAAGCGAAAAAGGTTCTGAAGCTGCAAGAACCGTTAAATATTGGGAAGATAAACCAGGCATATAACAGTAAGATGTTAGAATGGCGGGTAAGATTGAGTAATGCCTTTTCTCAGAGTGAGATAGAGGCAGCTCAAGCGCAACTAACAGACCTGAAGAATGCTAGGGATGTATTGTTGAATATGATGAACTCGTCTCCAAGTGCCAGTAAAACCGCACCACGCCCGACGAGTTCACCACGTCCACGATACGCCGCTCAGCCGAGTTACAGCACAAATCCGCTGTTTACGTTTGCCACAATGTTATATGCCTGGTTTCAAAAGATAATGGTGTTGATGTTCAGAGTGGGAGCTGTACTAAGGAGTTTGATAAATATCGTGATAATCATTTGTCAATCTCTCCGTGACTTGTTCTTAAAGCTAAAACAAGTGCCATATCTTGACGATATTATCAAGGTAGGCCTTAGTGTTATTATATGCA
This sequence comes from Elusimicrobiota bacterium, assembly GCA_041658405.1. Classification (NCBI taxonomy): domain Bacteria; kingdom Pseudomonadati; phylum Elusimicrobiota; species Elusimicrobiota bacterium. Next base: position 27,049 of record JBBAAG010000018.1, on the reverse strand, counting down.
CGTTTTTCCTTAACATGGTATTTAACGCGCATAAATATGTAAATAACAAAACAAAAGTAGAAAAGAATATACCAGTAGCCCAGAATGTTGTAGTGCCTCCGAGACACTCATTTCTAATGATTGACACGTATCCCAAGTGTTCGGTATATATTGACGGTGTGTTTAATGAAAATGAAGATGAAGCGCCATTTATTAAAGGTCAGAAGAAAAGTATTGAGTGCGGGAAGCATGTGTTAAGGTTAGTACCGACTTCATATCCATACGTTGAAACCGAGATGGTATTTGAACCAGGAGACTACTATATAACAATAAATTTTGAGGAAACCAATGAAATTAATATCCAACATGTTAACACGCAATAATAGCGGTATGAATAAAATATTTATCCCGGTGCTGATACTACTTGGCACTACTGGCTGTGCGACTGACTATGTCAACTTAAAAAATGAACTGAGCCCCGTTCCTGCTCAAATATACACAGCACCGCCGCCGACATATTATGCACCAAAGAAAGTGAGATATGTCCTCAAGCAGGAAAGAGTCATGGAGGGTATTAACTACTACAAACATTTTAATTACAGTACGTGTGTCAACTATTTCAATGATTTAACAAACAGGTATTCCCTGTACATAACCCGGGAACAAATGGAAACTATCAACCTGTATATATCGGCATCATACTACCTACTCGGAGAATTTGAACAATCGAAAATATATTGGCAAAGAATGCTGGATACTAATCCCGGTTTTACTGCTGACCTGAATATATTTCCTCGAGGAATGGTAAATTATCTTAACAGAAATTACCGGAGGTAACGATGATATCGCAAGATACAATAACACAATTCAGGAAGTTATTTGTGAACCGTACAGACGATATGTTCCCATACCAAAAGTCTGATGGGACATGGGGGATTCAACGTTCAAAACTGGGAGATGACATCATTGCAAAACATCTGGAACATAAGATTACTATCGGATTGTATTCGTCAGTAACCAGCACAACCAAGTGGCTGTGTATTGATATCGATACACTGGAAATGAATGTTCTAACTCAAACTATCAATAAGCTGAAATCTCTAGGTTTGCCTGTGAATCTTGAATTCAGCGGTAGTAAGGGTTACCATTTTTGGATATTTTTTACCGAAATTCAACCGAATCATTTGGCCCGTAAATTGGGAAAACTTATTACTGTTAACCACGAAGTATTTCCCAAACAGGACACCACAAGTACTGAATATCCTGGAAATTTAGTGAAGGCTCCGCTTGGGATACATCAAGTGTCCAAACGCGAATGTGTATTCGTTGATGAACAATTGCAGCCCTATCCTGACCAACTAGCCTTGCTACATAAAATGCAAAAAGTTGACTTGGTCCAAACTCTATCAAGATTGAATGTAAACTCAGATCAGTATGCCAAAAAAAACAGCGTATACAAAAACAACAAGAGCTCTCAACTGCGTCCATGTGTTCTCGAAGTTCTGCGGAATGGTACAAAATGTGGGCAACGTAATATTGTTGCCCATATTGTTGCCTGTGAATTCCGTAACTATGGTTATTCCCGGGAGAAGACCCTGGGTATACTTCTGGCATGGAACTGGCAAAACGAGAGTGAGCTTACGATTAGTGAAATAAACAATATATTATATGGTGTATATAATAACCATTATATATATTCTTGTCAGGGGAAAATCAGCCAGTATCTGGACTGTTCTAAGAATCAATGCCAGTATTACACACAAAATTATTCTAGAAGTAAAAAACATAATCTTAAGGAATAGTATGGAACAAAAGTTGCTGAGTATCACAGAAGTCTCAGAATACTTGGGTTTGAGCAAAAATACAATCTATTCCTGGATATGGCAACGCAAGATTCCTTATGTCAAGTGTGGCCGGTTGGTGAAGTTTGACAAGAAAGATATCGATCAGTGGATAGAACGACACAAAATCGATATTTTAAAATATGAGAAAGATTGATTTTGACTTATAAGAGGCAATTATGTATATTAACACAGAGCTAGGGACGGCGGGGAAGGCATAATTTATGCTAATGCAGAACCGCTGTCAAAAACGTAAAGTCTCTGGCATGTATGAAAAGAATGGTAATTGGTATTTGGATTACTATGTGTATGGCCGACGAAAAAGAGAAAAAATTGGTACAGACAAGAAGTTGGCCGAAACGGTACTTAAGAAACGCAGAGTAGAGGTTGCGGAAAATAAGTTCTTAGATATAAAGAAGAAGTTGAGGACAAAGTTGGCTGAGATCATTAAGACGTACTTAAACGAATATTCTAAAAACAATAAAAGGTCGTTTTTTAGAGACGTCGTTTGTGCTAAACATGTTATTGAATATTTTGGAAATAAGTATGTTTGCGATATAGGGTCTTTGGATGTTGAAAAATATAAAGCCTTTAGGAAAGATGTTGTCAAACCGGCAACAGTGAATAAAGAGTTGTCGTTCATCAAAAGTATATTCAGCAAGGCGATTGAGTGGAAACTTGCTGATGAAAATCCCGCAGCAAAGGTAAAGAAATTATTTTGTGATGATAGAAGGATTAGGTTCCTCTCAGCTGAAGAAATCAAAAAACTACTGAGCGTATCTGAAGGATATTTGAGGGATATAATTGTTACGGCGATAAATACTGGCATGCGTCGTGGTGAGATCTTCCAGTTGCAGTGGGATAATGTAGATATGGTAAACAAAACAATACATATACCATCTTCATTAGCGAAGAATAAGGTTTCCCGGAAAATATCAATGAATAGCGCTATGTTGAAGGTTTTGTCTAATATAAAGAAGCATCCGACAAGCCCATATGTTTTTTGTAAAAGTGACGGAAGTCCGTTCAGAGACGTGAAGAAAGCGTTTCATACAGTTATGAAGAAAGCGAATATCAAAGATTTTAGGTTCCATGACCTGAGGCATACGTTTTGTTCTCAGCTTGTATTGCATGGAGTAGATATATATACAGTGAGGGAACTAGTGGGGCATAAGTCAATAGAAATGACTATGAGGTATAGTCATCTGGCGCCGGATCATAAAAGCCAGGCGCTGGAAACACTGAGTGCTCTAACGGACGCTTTTTGGACACTTGGCAAAAATAGCCCTGAAATATCGGGAGCGAAACAAGAAGCGTTTGTCGTCGGGAAAGGATAGTATTTCGGGCGGCTAGCTCAGTTGGGAGAGCGTTGCCCTTACAAGGCAAAGGTCATCGGTTCAAGCCCGGTGCCACCCAGGTTTGTTTTTTGAGATAAGTATTGTATAATGTTCCGACAACTTCTAGTATGTTAGTGAACGGGGTCGTAGTGTAGCCTGGTCTAACACGTCAGCCTGTCAAGCTGAAGATCGCGAGTTCAAATCTCGTCGACCCCGCCAAAATTGATGATATTGTATAAAATGAAACTATCGGCAACAACAAAGTCAGTTCTTCCATACATATTATTAACCATGTTATCCCTAGCCGTATACCTTCGTACCGTATTTTTTAATTACGTGTATTTCGATGACAACTTTCTAATTATAGACAACATAAGGTTTCTCCAGAATATAAATAATGTATTCACAGCGTTTAAACAGGATGTTTTCCGTTTATTGCATGGTAATGATATATATTACCGCCCTTTATTGACTGTATCATTTATCCTTGACGCGCAATTTTCGGGAGTGAATCCATGGGGGTATCATCTAAGTAATATAGTGATTCATCTGCTAAACTGTTTTTTGCTCTATAAACTGTTGCAAAAAATGTCATATCCTGAACCATCATCATTTTTTGTGTCCGCAATTTTTGCGGTTCTCCCAGTACTGACACAGGCAATTGCATGGATTCCCGGGCGGAATGATTCTTTAGTAACATTATTTATCCTGATTTCTCTGGTTAGTTACCTTAATTTTCTTGAAAAAAGAAGTGTAAGGAGCGCGGTGATAGCTGTGTTAGGATTTGCAGGTGCGATGTTTACAAAAGAAACGGCAGTACTGGTACTATTTTTGTACTTCGCATACTGGTGGATAAAACGCAGGGAAGACGGAACTACAGAAAATTGGGGAATAATAACTGCCTTAACTGCAGGGATCGCAGTTACGGCCTTATGGTATATTCTACGTGGGATGGCGTTGGAAGAGCCTATCAAGTTAAGTATATTTGATTTGATACTGGGTATGGTTATTAATTCGCCAGCAGTTATACAGTTTCTTGGAAAAATATTATTGCCGTTCAACTTATCCCCTCTGGCGTTAATGCAGGACACATCGTTTGTATACGGTATTATTTCCGTAATAATATGTGTGGTACTAGTGATATTAACCTCAAAGAAGCGGTGGTACTACCTGGTATTCGGTATTTTATGGCTAATACTTTTTATGATTCCATCCTTTGCGCGGCCTGATAAAAAGTATGGGGTTGAATTATATGAGCACAGAATGTATTTCCCGGTTATCGGGTTCCTCATTTTTTTGTTGGAAACAAGGGTTGGGGAAGAGATTAAAAATAATGGGAGTATAGTTAACATTATAAAAGTTGTAGTGATAACATTGCTGAGTTTAGTTACTTTCACATATTCATCTGTGTTTAGTGACAAACTACCGTTTTGGCAGGCAGCGGTAAAAGGTTCGCCTGCGTCGCCGTTGGCACACAGGAATCTCGGGGTGATGTATTACTTTGGTAATGATTTTGATAAAGCGGAATTTCATTATAGAAAAGCGTTGGAGTTAAACCCTTACGAACCTATGGCACATAATAATCTTGGGTTGATATACTCCAATAAAAATATGTTAAGTGAAGCTGAACAGGAGTTTAACAATGAATTGAGGATCAACCCGTCCTACGACATTGCTCATTTCAACCTTGGTTTGTTATACTACCGGTCTAACCGTTTTGACCTAGCGGAAAAGTTTTGGAAGGATACACTCAAACTCAATCCTGACTACGCAGAGGCGCATTACGACCTTGCGGTAATGTATTGCCAGGCAAACCGGTACGATTATGCACGGTTTCATCTGACAAAAGCACAGGAGTGCGGGTATACACAGATATCGCCGCAACTTGTGAAGTTGCTTGCTTGTAACTAATGGTAATATATAGCAGTAGATGTGCGGAAGTAGTAATATAATGGAATCTTTTTTACTTGCCAAGCAGTACGTTTTTGTGTATCATTATTACAATTTGTAGCAACTAGTATGGATAAATTTAGAAAGCGGTTATATTAACTCCATGAAAGCTGTGATACTGCTCGAAGACGGAACAATACTTACCGGTGAAAGTTTTGGCGCTAAAGGAGAAACTACCGGCGAGGTTGTGTTCAATACCAGTATGTCAGGTTACCAGGAAATCCTTACCGACCCGTCATATAAAGGACAGATTGTTATGATGACATACCCGCTTATAGGAAACTACGGGGTTAATACTGAAGACGTGGAATCTAATAAAGTGTATGTCGAAGGGTTTGTGGTGAAAGAACTTAGCCGCGTGATGAGTAACTGGCGTTCAAAAATGTCACTCGAAGAGTATCTCGAAAAAAATAAGATTATCGCGATTGAAGGTATTGATACGCGGATGATCACCCGCCGTATCCGCACAAAAGGCGCGTTAAAAGGTATTATCTCCACAATTGATGACGATCCTAAGAGTTTAGAGAAAAAACTTGAATCCGCTCCTGGCTTGGTAGGGCGTGATATGGTTAAAGAAGTTAGTATCAAGAAAACGTATAAGTGGAATACAGACGGAAAATATCATGTAGTAGTTTTTGACTGCGGAGTGAAGCATAATATTCTAAGAAAACTTCAGGAGTCAGGATGCAGGGTTACCGTAGTACCGGTCCTAGCCACAGCGGAAGAAGTTTTTGAATTAAAACCTGATGGCGTTGTTTTATCCAACGGGCCGGGTGATCCTGAAGGATTACCCTATCTTGCACGTCAGGTGTCAGTGATGATAGAAAAAAACCGTAAGGGAGAGATGTACCTTCCGATATTCGGTATTTGCCTTGGGCATCAGATGCTGGGGTTGGGATTCAAGGGTAAGACGTATAAACTTAAGTTCGGCCATCACGGGGGTAATCATCCTGTTAAGGATTTAGTGACCAATAAAGTGTGTATTACATCGCAAAACCATGGTTTTTGTGTGGATATAAAATCAATCCCGGATAAAGATGTTATGTTGACGCATTTAAATCTTTACGATAAAACTAATGAAGGGATGAAGCATACCAAACTACCTATATTTTCTGTGCAGTACCATCCCGAAGCATCCCCGGGCCCGCATGATTCCGCGTACCTGTTTAAGCAGTTTATAGATTTAATGGAGAAAAAATAATATATGCCGAGACGTACTGATATTAAAAAAATATTGTTGATTGGTTCCGGTCCGATTGTCATTAGCCAGGCGTGTGAGTTCGATTATTCAGGTACACAAGCGTGTAAAGCGTTGAAGTCTGAAGGATACGAAGTTGTGCTGGTTAACTCAAACCCGGCAACTATTATGACTGACCCTGAGATAGCTGACCGCACATATATTGAACCGTTAACCCCGGAGATCCTGGAAAAAATAATTGAACGTGAACGCCCGAATGCGTTATTACCAACTCTTGGTGGTCAGACTGCTCTTAACCTCGCGGTAACTTTGCATGACCGCGGGATACTTGAAAAGTATGCGGTTGAAATGATTGGCGCTAATGCGAATGCAATTAAGAAAGCGGAAGACCGTGACTTGTTCAAACAAGCAATGGAGCGGATAGGGTTGGATGTTCCCCGCAGCGGGCAGGCGTATAATATGGATGACGCGCGGAATGTGGTTAAATCTATAGGATTCCCGATAATCATACGGCCGAGTTTTACCTTAGGCGGTACCGGTGGCGGGGTGGCGTATAATATTGAAGAATTTGAGCGATTAGCGTCGTCAGGGCTTGAGTTGAGTATGATCCACGAGATTATGCTGGAAGAATCTCTGATCGGGTGGAAAGAGTTTGAACTCGAAGTAATGCGTGATCTGAAAGATAATGTGGTTATTATATGTTCCATAGAAAACCTTGACCCTATGGGAGTGCATACAGGGGATAGTATAACAGTTGCTCCGGTACAAACTTTAACTGACCGCGAGTACCAGTATATGCGTGACGCATCAATAAAAGTTATACGCGAAATCGGGGTGGAAACCGGTGGGTCTAATATACAGTTCGCGGTAAATCAGGATAACGGCAGGATGGTTATCATAGAAATGAACCCGCGGGTATCACGGAGTTCAGCTTTGGCATCAAAAGCTACGGGGTTCCCGATAGCTAAAATCGCGGCTAAACTGGCAGTAGGATATACACTTGATGAAATACCTAATGATATTACAAGAGAAACCCCGGCAAGTTTTGAACCTACCATTGATTATTGCGTAGTAAAAATCCCGAGGTTTACGTTTGAAAAATTCCCGGCTGCGGATCCCGTGCTTACCACCTCAATGAAATCTGTCGGGGAGACAATGTCAATCGGGAGGACTTTTAAGGAAGCGTTACAAAAAGGGTTGAGGTCTTTGGAAGTTGGGCGGTCAGGGTTGGGGAGTGATGGGAAAGATAAGATTACTGATGAAATGTGTAAGTCACCGGATGATCAGTTATTATCTAAAATCCGTGAGAACCTTATGACACCTAACGCGGACCGTATTTTTTATCTGCGTTACGCTTTTCTCTGCGGGATAACTACTGACGAGATTTATGATATCACAAAGATTGACCGCTGGTTTCTTGATAATATAAAAGAAATAATTGAGTTTGAAAATAAGCTAAAAAAATTTAAGTTTGATACTCTTACTCCTGAAATTATAAGAAACGCTAAGGAGTTAGGGTTTAGTGACCGCCAGTTAGCGTATATATTTAAAGTATCGGAAAAAGATATACGTAAGTTAAGGATTGAAAAAGGTGTGGAGAGCGTGTTCAAACTAGTGGATACCTGTGCTGCTGAATTTGAAGCTTATACGCCATACTACTATTCTACCTATGATAATGAAGATGAAACACGGAAGTCGAAGAAAGAAAAAATTATGATCCTCGGTGGCGGGCCTAACCGCATTGGGCAGGGGATTGAGTTTGATTATTGCTGTGTCCACGCAGCATTTGCATTGAAAGAAGATGGGTATGAAACAATTATGGTTAACAGTAACCCTGAAACTGTTTCAACGGATTATGATACTTCGGATAAATTATATTTTGAACCTTTGACTTTGGAAGATGTACTGAATATTGTGGATAAAGAAAAACCTAAAGGCGTGATTGTGCAGTTTGGCGGGCAAACACCGTTGAACCTCGCAGTACCCCTGCAGAAAGCCGGGGTTAATATTTTAGGTACTTCAAGTGATAGTATTGACCGTGCGGAGGACCGGCGGAGGTTCGATGAGTTACTGACAAAACTTGACCTAAAACGCGCACCGGGGAATACTGCAATGTCAGTAGAGGAAGCTAAGAGTATTGCCGCGGCAATCGGTTACCCCGTACTTGTCCGCCCGTCGTATGTCTTAGGCGGCCGTGCGATGGAAATTGTTTATGATGAAGAAGCGTTAGCAAAATATATGGCACGCGCAGTATCCGCATCTTCTGAACATCCGGTCTTGGTAGATAAGTTTTTGGAGGATGCGATTGAAGTTGATGTTGACGCTATTGCTGATGGTACAAAATGTATTATCTGTGGAGTGATGGAGCATATAGAGGAAGCCGGGATACATTCCGGTGACAGTGCATGCGCAATACCACCGTATTCGTTAAGTAAAAAAATTGTTGAAAAAATTAAGGAAAGTACGTATGGCCTGGCAAAAGAACTTAATGTAATCGGATTAATGAATATTCAGTACGCTGTAAAAGATAATGAGGTTTATATACTTGAGGTCAACCCCCGCGCGTCACGTACTATACCGTTTGTTAGTAAAGCTACCGGCGTAGCATGGGCTAAACTTGCAGCAAAAATTATGACCGGTAAAACATTGGTACAACTTGGGATTACTAAAGAAGTTGAGATAAAACATACTGCTGTTAAAGAAGCTGTGTTTCCGTTTAACCGTTTCCCGGGGGTAGATCCTATTCTTAGCCCGGAGATGAAATCTACGGGTGAAGTTATGGGGATAGATACAGATTTTGGTAAAGCTTATACTAAAGCCGAACTTGGTGCGGGGACTGAACTCCCAACCGAAGGTAAGGTTTTTATTTCAGTAAAAGAACGTGACCGCAAAACTGCTTTGCGGATAGCACAAAAACTTGTTAAACTCGGGTTTACAATAGTTGCGACAAAAGGGACTGCAGATTATCTCAAAGAAAACGGTATAGAGGTAACACCGGTATTCAAAGTACACGAAGGCGCAAGGCCGAATACCGTGGATTTAATCAAAAACCGTGAAGTAAAACTATTGATTAACACCCCGACGATTGGGAAAGGGTTGGTTAAGTATGACCAGATCTCTATCCGCAGTGTTGCGGTACAGCAAAATTTGCCGTATATCACCACAATGTCAGGCGCTCTTGCTGCAATTAATGGTATTGAATCGCTTACTAAAGGCAAGATTACAATAAAATCAATCCAGGAGTATCACAAAGAAATTAAGGAACAAAATAGTTAACTTTTTTGTTACCTTTTAAATAATTCGCTTACAGATTCGTTGTTATGTATTCTTCTGATAGCTTCACCGAGTAATGGTGCAATTGAAATAGTTTTTATCTTATCAATTTTTTTGTTTTCATTTAATGGTATGGAATTAGTACTGACAAGTTCTATTAACGGCGAATTTTTTATTAACTCAATCGCACGGCCGGATAATACTGCATGTGAGCACGCAGCATAGACACTTAATGCGCCATGTTTCGTTAAAGCTTCCGCTACTTTTACCAGTGTCCCGGCAGTATCAACCATATCGTCAATAATGATTGCGTTTTTACCTCTAATTTCACCGATGATGTTCATGATTGAAGCTTCATTTGGTTTTGGCCGACGTTTATCTATGATTGCAAGGTCGCAGTTTAGCTGGTTCGCTACTGTACGTGCGCGTTCCGCACCGCCGATATCAGGGCTTACTATAACGATATTAGTAAGGTTTTTACTTTTAAAATATTCCATTACAACATCAGTAGCGTATAGATTATCAACCGGGATATCAAAGAAACCTTGGATTTGTCCTGCATGGAGGTCAACCGTAAGTACGCGGTTTGCTCCGGCGGCTACAATAAGGTTGCTTACAAGTTTTGCTGTGATTGGAACCCTGGGGAGTACTTTACGGTCTTGACGCGCATAGCCAAAGTATGGGAGTACTACCGTAATTCTACTTGCTGATGCACGGCGTAATGCGTCGGTGATAATAAAAAGTTCCATCAACCGTTCATTTACCGGCGGGCAGGTTGGTTGAAGGATATAACAGTCAAACCCACGGACATTTTCAAGGACTTTTATCTCAATTTCACCGTCTGCGAATCTGCTGTTATGTGTTTGTGCTAAAGGTACTTTGAGGTAGTCCGCTATTTCTTTGGATAACTGTTCATGCGCTGTACCGGTAAAAAGTTTGAGGTTGCCTTGCATTATTTTCTCCTTCTTATATTCCAATTGAGTTTCACGGTTTGACGTTGCCGCGCAATTGCTAAACTTTTAGCGGGAACGTTTTCTGTGATGGTAGACCCCGCGGCAATAACTGCGTTATTACCGATAACTACCGGCGCGACGAGGTTGCTGTTACTCCCGATAAATGCGTTTGGTTGAATAACAGTACTGTGTTTAGTTATACCGTCATAATTACAGGTGATGACTCCAGCACCGATATTGACATCCTCACCGACTATACTGTCGCCAATATAGGAATGGTGTCCCATGTGTACGTTGCTGGAGAGTACTGATTTCTTTACCTCCGCGTAATTACCGATTTTAACATTATCTTTTATTACACAGCCAGGCCGCAGGTGTGACCATGGGCCGGAGATAACATTATTCCCGATTTTACTGTCCTCAATGACAGACATTATTAGGGTAGTATTGTTTTTGATAATAGAATTTTCAATCATAGTAAACGGACCGACGGTACAGTTTGTACCGATGACTGTTGCCCCTTTTAAAAAGGTTCCGGGTAAGATTGTTGTATCCTGCCCGATAACAGTTTGGCTGTCAATATACGTAGTTGCCGGGTCAATGATGGTTACGCCGTTTGCCATATGGTATTCAAGTATGCGTTGACGCAGTACCCGCGCAGCATCGGCTAACTGGCACCGGGTGTTTACACCCCAGCATTCACGTTCGTCTGTTATACGGTAAACACCAACCCGCTGGTGTTCGTCTGACATAATTTTTACGGCGTCTGTAAGATAATACTCGCCTTTGATATTATTAGGCCGTACCTTGTTTAATGCTTTGAATAATGTACGCGCGGATGCGCAATACACTCCGACATTGATTTCGTTAATCTTCTTTTCTTCAGGTGATGCATCATTTTCTTCAACAATAGCGACAACGTGGTTAGTGGTAACTTCCATCTTAACCCTGCCGTATCCATACGGTTTATGTACAACCGCGCTGGAGAGGGTTAAAGCATTGCGGACGGACCCGTGTTTTTTCCATAAACTTAGCAGTGTATCGCTTGTAAGCAGCGGTGTATCTCCGCAAAAAATTAAGACGTCAGAGGTTGAATTTGCTAAGTACCGCGAGGATTGTTTTACTGCATGAGCGGTACCAAGAGGTTTTGGTTGCGTTACCAGTACATATTTATTGTCATTTTTGTATAATTCCGCGATTGCCTGTTTTGTTTTTGGGCTGACAATTAAATAAATTTTTTGTGGATGAAGTTTCTCGGCTGCGTCAGTAACCCAGCGGATCATTGGTTTATCAATGATTGGGTGCAGCACTTTGGGTGTTGCCGATTTCATCCGTGTGCCTTCTCCGGCAGCGAGTATTATGATATTGAGATTATTCGATTTCATCTATATAAATAACTTTTCTATAGCCGTATCTTTACTTGTAGTTCATAGTATATATAATTCATAGTCATCAGTAAATAGTTTCATTAATTAACAGTTAAATATTATTCATCGCGGATTTTAGCGCTATTTCCGCAGCTTCCATTGCTTTGATCCCGTCATCTCCGGACGCGAGGTGTTCGTATTTCCCGGTTTTTGTAGCTTCATAAAAGTTTGTGTAAATGTCGGGGAACGGTTTTTTGCCCCAGTCCATTTTTTCGTCTAAAGTAACTTTGTCGTTACGCATTATAAACCTTGAGTTTTCAAGGTCAAACGATATTGTGCCCATAGAACCTTCCACTTCGATCCGCCAGTTGCCGTTGACACGGTCCTTCGCGCGGTGGCCGTAAATATAACTTTCTTCTATCAAACCCATAACGCCGTTTTTGAATTTTGCTAATGCAATCACATGATCCGGGTATTTATAACCTTCCACCATAATACCACGGGCAATGATTTCGTCGTACTCGCTATCCGTTAGATAACGTCCCAGGTCGAAGTAGTGTACGCCACAATCGTAGATCGGCCCTTTTTCTGCGTTCATATGAATTTCTCTGCGTTTTGTTCCGTACATCGGGCCTGGGGAAAGCGTGATTAACCGTATTGTCCGCAGAGTGCCGATATCGCCGTTTGATATATGATTCTTAATCCTGCGGGTTAAAGTTTTTCCGCGGTAAAGCATACCCACACCGAGGATATGCCCATTCTTCTGCGCGAGTGACCACATTTCTTTTGCTTCTGATAGTTCTGTGGCTAACGGTTTTTCGGACATCACGTGTAAACCTTTATTCAACGCTGCCATGACTACAGGGTAATGAAGATTCCCCGGGGTACAGACTGTTAAGACATCAAGGTCTTCTTTATTAATTAACTCGTTGTAGTCATTGTATGTTGCAGGGATATTAAACCGTTCCTTAACTTTCTGTAAGCGTTCATCACTGATATCCGCTACGGCTTTTAATACATAGTTTTCATGGTTTGATAATGTAGGGAGATGGTCAGTATTCGCGATTGACCCGCAACCTACTACCCCGATTTTAAGTTTATCCGTTTTTGTGGTACTCATGCAGAATATATACCTCCGTTACAAATTTGTGTTCATAAAACACATCGTATTTCGTATGTTTTTTAAGTGGTATTTATTATACAATAATAATTGCTAATAAATAGGAGGTATTTTTATGAAAGACAATGTTAAAAGTATTGCGGATAAAGCGTTATTGCTGGCATTAGGCGCAGCGGTGTATGGCAAAGAAAAAGTTGAGAAATTAATTGATAACCTAGACCTTCAAAGTGAAAAAGGGAAGAATGATGTATCAGAATTATTATCCGAAATTATTGATAAAGGTAAGGCTGCAAAGGATGACCTTACGGTGGTTGTAAGAAAAGAAATCGCTGCGGTATTAAAGGAAACTAATATCGCGACAAAAACTGAACTTGAAGAGTTAAAAGCTAAAATTAAACGGTTGGAAGCTAAGTTAGCAGGTAAGTAAATAATTTTATGGCGTTGATCAGTATAAGCAACGGAGAACGGCTTGGCGAGATTGTCGGTATTTCCCAAAAACATGGGTTGGGATACTATATCCTGAAGTTAGGCTTAGAAAAATATGCGCCCTGGGTTAATATCGGGCAAAAAGAGGTTTTGTCAATTAAAGTCCTGGCTGAAAAAGTCAGGCTAGTACTCTCAGATCTTGGCCCGACATTTGTTAAGTTCGGGCAGATACTCAGTACTAGGCCGGATTTATTGCCGGAAGAGTTTATCCAGGAATTCCGTAAGTTACAGGATGAGCTTCCGGCGGTTGAGTATGATGTTATTGAACCTCACCTAAAGGCAGCATGTGGGTATGAAATGTCTGAGATATTTTTAAGTATTTCGCATGAACCTATTGCCGCAGCGTCAATCGCGCAAGTGCATGATGCTGTGCTGATAAACGGGCAGAAGGTTGTCCTAAAAATTCAACGGCCTGGCATTGCGGATACAATAAAGAAAGACCTTGATATTTTATACCATCTCGCGAGGTTGATAGAACGTTTCCCTGATGCGCGGTTATATCAGCCAAGGCATATCGTTGATGAGTTCGCAAGAAATATTCAGCGTGAACTAAACTTTCTTGCTGAAGCGCAGAATGCGGAACGTATGGCACAGAATTTTAAGGATGTTAAGGAAGTGCATATACCCAAGATATACTGGGACTATACTTGCGGGACAGTGTTAGTGATGGAGAAAGTTGAGGGTATAAAAGTTGATGACCTGGATACCCTTATTTCCGCGGGGTATGATCTAAAAAAAATTGCGCGTACCGGTGCGGATGCTATAATCCAGCAGGTGTTTATTGACGGGTTTTTTCATGGTGACCCGCATCCGGGTAATATCTGCGTCTTGCCGGGTGGAGTGGTATGTTTCATGGATTTCGGGATTGTTGGAAGAGTTACTTTGGAGCATAAAGAAGAACTTGCGGAGCTTATCGTTGCGATAGTAAATAAGGATACAAACAAAATTGTTAACTGGTTTTCTTCTATGGAAATGCTGGATGAAGTTGTTCCGTTATCAAGATTTAAACGCGATATTTACGAATTACTTGATGAGTATTATAATTTACCGCTAAAAAAAATTGTTTTTTCTCAGGTTGTTAATGAACTTACAGGGATTATTAGCCGGTATTCAATTAAGATCCGGCTGGAGTATACACTGCTTATTAAGTCGTTGGTGGCAATTGAAGGTATTGGAATGCGGCTTGATCCTGAGTTTGATATTATTGCGTATATCAGCCCGGTGATCCAAAAAGTTATTGCACAGCAATGGACAGTCTCGCGGTTGAAACGTGAAGTACAGAAAGTTGTGAGTGAACTCCTCCTGTTATTCCGTGTCCTGCCAGGTGAAACACGTGAGATACTGCGAAAAATTAAGCTTGGGAAACTTAGGATTGAGTTTGAACACCAGGGATTGGATGAATTGATTTCAACCGTAGATAAGGTCAGTAATCGTATTTCTATAAGTTTAATGACCTCAGCTATCCTAATAGCGTCTGCGCTGATTATACAGACAAAATATAGTGCGTACGGGTTAGTGATGTTTATAGTAGGTTGTGTAGTCGGGATATTGTTGATACTACAGATTCTAGTATCCAAAAAGTTTTAGTTCTTCAATAAAATCTTGATTTTTATGTTGAATTGTGTTAATAATTTAACATATAGTATATCTTGTAATATAAAGAGGGAAAATGAATTTATTTTTTGCGGGCCGTAAAGTATTATTTACTATTTTTTGTTTAGTTGTTTCAGCGGTTATCTTATACGCTATTCCTATGCAATTAAATTTTCAGGGACGGCTGACGGATAATGCCGGGATGCCGTATAACGGTACTGAAAACATTATCTTTACATTATTTGACAGTGAGGCCGCGGGGAATAGTTTATGGATGGAAACTCATAATAATGTGGTGATCACCAACGGTATTTTTAATATTGTTCTTGGAAGCTATACTGCATTTACGGATACTGTATTTAACGCAGATGATGTATGGCTTGAGATCCAGCCCGGTACGGATGTACTTGCTCCGCGGCAAAAGTTTGTTTCTGTGCCGTATACTTTTACCGCAGCAAATGCAGCGAAACTTAACGGTATGACTTACGACATGTTTTTGTCTACCGGCGGAGGGATTGTTGAAGGTGATGTCATAATAACAGGTACGGCAACGATCCGCGGGAGTTTGGCAATCGGCGGGGATGCTGCGGATACACGGTTGAGAGTTGATGGCGAAGTTAAAAGCGTGGTTAATAGCGTTGAGTTTTATATGATCCCCAAAGGCGGGATTATTATGTGGTCCGGTGCGGAAGCTGATATCCCGGCAGGATGGGCTTTATGTGACGGTACAAACGGTACGCCGGATCTTCGCAACCGGTTTGTTATCGGTGCGGGAGATACATACGCTTTTGGCGATCTCGGAGGTGAGACTACGCACTATCATACAGTAGATATTGCGACAACAGCTAGTACTACTGCAGGAGCGCATACGCATTCAATTGATGTTCCTATTACCACGTCGTCTTCTGACAGTCACAGTCACACAGCTAATACTTTTTGGTTCAGCCGTGATATAGCGTTTTCTTCTTCCGGTGGGGGTGCTGGGTCGTGGTATATAAACATAACAAACGCTTCAAGTGGAGGTGATAGGCTTGACCCGGTCTCATGGGGAGGCGCAACATCGTCGGATGCGCATACACATACAACAAACCCCGCGGCGTTTAATACAGTCAGTGGCGGGGATCATACACATACGGTTGATCCCGCTTCTTCAGATAGTAGTACAACTACTACTATACCTCCATATTTTTCGTTATGTTTTATCATGAAATTATAGTTTTTGTTTGAAACCAATACTTTATTGTCATACCTGTTTGTTAATATGTTGAAAAATAAAATTGTAATATTAGTATTCACTGTTATTATTTTAATGTGTACAGCTGTGTGCATTGAAAAAGCTAGGTCGAGTATCAATGACCGTAAAATATTGTTGATTGGTATACAAAAAGATCAGCCGTATGTTACCTTCAGTACGCGTTATGGGGTGAGGATAACAGACCTTTTTACAATGTCGTCTCAAATTGTTGGCGGTAATGGTGTGAGCATGGCAGTATATCCCTCAAAAAATGGCATTCGTATGGGAACCTTGGTGTTCGGTAGAATTATCAGGATTATGCCGGTAGAATCCGGGGATTTATTGGTAGTAGGGAAAAAGCGTTACCGCGATGTTGCGTTGATACAGCTTAACCGTAAAGGTAAACTTGATGCCATAAACGAAGTGGGGATTGAAAACTATCTTTACGGAGTAATACCCGCGGAAATAAGTAGTTCCTGGCCAATAGAAGCGTTGAAAGCGCAGGCCGTTGCTGCACGGACGTATGCCATGCAGAATGTTAATCATAAACATACAAAAGACGGGTATGACCTGTGCTCAAGTTTTTGTTGTCAGGTGTATCCGGGAGTGATAAATGAAGCATTAGCTACGAATAAAGCTGTAGATATAACCGCAGGAGAAGGTTTGTTCTATGGAGAGACGCTGATAACCGCGTATTTTCATAATAGTTGCGGTGGATCTACTGAGAATGTGGGGAATGTTTGGGGTACAGAAAAAGTGCCGGGGTATCTTAGGGGTGTGGAATGCAAAAACTGTGATGCTTATCCAAAACAACAATGGTCTACAGTATACACCGGTGAACTAATGAGTCAGCGTTTGACAAAAAAAGGGTATAATATTGGTAAGATAGTAAAAGTTGTGATACAAAAAAAGAGTGAAATAGGACGTGTGATTGTCCTTGAGTTGACGGATAATAAAGGTAAAACTGTGAGTATTAACAGTAATCACTTCCGTATGGCAGTCGGGTCAAATTCTGTGCGGAGTACAATGTTTACGGTTAACTATAAAAACGGTAAGTTCGTTTTTAGCGGCCGTGGATGGGGGCACGGTGTGGGGTTATGCCAGTGGGGTGCTTTGGGGTTAGCAAAAAAGGGGATGGGGTATAAAGAAATACTGCAGTTTTATTATCCCGGTACCGGTGTAAAAAGGTGTTATTGACAATAAGTACATATTCGGAGGATATCGTTTGTTAGTTAAACCAAAAAGTATTTTTGAGAATAAGGAAGTGCGGATATATATTACCAAAGCAGATAAAAACTTTCGTGCAATGGGATATAAAGAACATGGATTACGGCATTCCAGGTATGTCGCAAAAACTGCAGCGTTGTTATTGCATAAACTTGGTTATCACGGGCGTGAGCTTGAGCTTGTGAGAATAGCCGGGTATCTCCACGATATCGGCTGTGTTGTCGGGGATAATAAACATGACCGTTCCGGTGGTGTTATCGCATTGCGTATATTGTTAAAACTGGGAATGGATAAACTTGAGGCTTTCCGTATAGCGGAAGCTGTGGGGACTCATGAAGATGCGAGGGTTGTTCCTCCCACGCCGATAGCTGCGGCAGTAGTGCTTTGTGATAAAACCGATGTTCATTATTCACGGTTACGGAAAAAGGTTAAGAGTAAATTTGACCAGCATGACCGCGTTAATTTTGCGAGTAGTAAGTCAAAACTTGAAGTGCAAAGAAAGAAGATGGAGATAGTGTTAAAACTGGGGATCGATAATTCTAAATGCAGTGTAATAGAATACTTTGGCCTTTTTTTGCCAAGAATAAAGCATTGCCAGCGCGCAGCTAAGCGTTTAGGTTGTAGGTTCAGTGTGTTTATCAACAGTCAGCGGTTCTTGTGATCAGGATACACTTATAGAAAGTATATGAAAAATTTTTTACTACATAAAAAAGACGGGAAGAGTTACGCGCGGGCGGGTTTATTAAAAACTCCGCATGGTGAGATTCATACTCCCGCATTTATTCCAGTGGGGACACAGGGAACTGTGAAAACATTGGATTCCACAGAACTCCTTAATTGCGGTGTGGAGGTGATTCAAGGGAATGCTTATCATTTATATTTTCGTCCAGGGGTGGAGATCGTAAAACAAATGGGCGGGCTTCACAAGTTTTGTTCATGGGAACGCAGTATCCTGACGGATTCCGGCGGGTTTCAGGTGTTTAGTTTGAGCGGGTTAAGGAAAATTACAGATGCCGGTGTTGAGTTTAAGTATCCTCCTGACGGGAGTACACATATGTTTACCCCGGAGAAGTCGATAGAAATACAGTATAATCTGGGTGCCGACCTTATTATGTGTTTTGATGAATGTGTGCCGTATCCTACAGAAAAAGAATATGCGGAGAAAGCGTTATTGCGTACTATACAATGGGCAAAGAGGTGTAAGGATAAGTTTGACTCGCTATGTTCCGCAATAGAAGAAGTTCAACGCCCGTTGTTGTTGGGTATAGTACAGGGAAGCGTATTCCCTGAATTACGGAAGATGAGTGCGGAGCTTACACTAGAGATAGGTTTTGATGGGTACGCATTAGGCGGTTTGTCCGTTGGGGAACCCAAACCGCTGCTTTATGAGATAACACAATCCTCAGCAGGATGTTTACCTGATGCCGAACTTCATTATCTTATGGGTGTTGGAACTCCGGAAGATTTGTGGGAATGCGTGTCACGGGGTATTGATTTATTTGATTGTGTACAACCAACCCGTAACGCTCGGAACGGGCAGGTGTTTACCCGTAATGGAAAGTTAAATATGAGGAATAGTATCTATAAAACTGACCCAAGGCCGTTTGATCCGTTATGCCATTGCCCTGTATGCAAAAAATATTCACGCGCATATGTTAACCACCTGTTTCACGCAAATGAAATCTTAGCGCCGAGGCTGAATACTTTACACAATATCTTTTTTATGATAGAATTAACTAAGATTATCAGGGAAAGTATTATCGCTGGAGATTTTACTGAAAAAAAAGAAGTTTTTCTGAAGAATTACACTGGAGGTGTTGAATGACAAGTTTAGTTTATGCAGCTAACGGGACAGTAGCGGCTGCGCCAATGGGTACAAGTGATTTATTGATGAACTTTGTGCCGTTGATTGTAATATTTTTTATTTTTTATTTTTTACTGATTATGCCGCAGCAGAAAAAAATTAAAGAACATGAAAAGATGCTGAATGCGTTGAAGAAAGGTGACCGGATAATAACTAACGGCGGGCTTTACGCTATGGTTGTGAATGTCCGCGGAGCTGTAGTCGAAGTTAAAATCGCGGATGGGGTTAACGTAGAACTTTCACGGGCCGGTATCGCATCGGTGATTAAGCCAGAGGAAGCGAAACTGCCGGAAATAGTGCAGGAAAAGAAGTAATAAAATAATGTCTGTCGGTACGGTATCAGTTGAAAGTGTTAAAAGTCATCCGTTAGTTAAAGCATTGATTACTGCAGCGAATCAGTATCTTGGGGAAATCGGGTATACTGAACACGGATTCCGGCATTGCACATCGGTCTCAACTACTGCAAGGGATATACTTATCAAACTAGGGTACAAACCTCCATATCCTGAACTTGCAGCTATTGCAGGGTATCTCCATGACATCGGGAATGTGGTTAACCGTATCGATCACGGGCAGTCAAGCGCTGTAATGGCGCTTGAGATTCTTGAATCAATGAAGTTGCCAACAGAATATATTGCTGATATTATCAGCGCGATTGGTAATCATGAAGAGGATACCGGTGTTGCGGTTAATGCTGTCTGCGCAGCGTTGATTATAGGGGATAAAACTGATGTTCACCGTAAACGCGTACGTAAATTACATGACCTCAAGGGTGATATACACGACCGTGTAAACTATGCTGTCGTTGAGTCAGGAATTAAAGTTGATAAACGCAAAAAAAATATTGTTCTGCACTTGAATATAGATACTAAAATATCGCAGGTGATGGAATATTTTGAGATCTTTCTCTCCCGCATGCTTATGTGCCAAAAAGCAGCGGAATACCTGGGGTACCGGTTTAGTTTGGTTATTAATAAAACCAAACTGTTATAAGTTATAATGTATAATAAACATTTATGTTTAAACAAAAATAAGTTATTTATAGAAGGAGATTTGTTAGGATGTCAACAGAACTAAAGGTCAGGATCGGGATAATTATTATCCTCATAGGCGCAGCGTTATATTGTCTTTTCCCTACCTACAGATGGTACACCACGCCTTCTGCTGAACGTGACAGGCTAGAACGTGCAGGGGATAAGATTATGGATAAAACTTTGAATTTAGGGCTGGACCTTAGAGGCGGGTCGCATCTGATACTTGAACTCGATGAGAGTAAGCTTGAGAAAAAGGAAAAACTTACTGACGCAATTGAACGCGCAATTGAGATTATACGTAACCGCGTTGATCAATTCGGTGTACGTGAACCGTTGATTGTGCGGCAGGGAGAAAAATGGATTGTCGTACAGTTACCCGGCCTAAAAGATCCGGAAGCTGCTAAGTCGTTGATTGGTAAGACCGCATTGTTGGAGTTTAGGTTAGTGAACGATACCGGTGCAATACAGAAGATAGATGATAAACGCCGGGAGTTAAACCTTTTATGGGATGAAATATATATTTCCAGCACGACTCAGCAGTTAAGAAAAGAGTTTTTGCCTGTTTTCCCGACCGGTTATGTGCTTATGGCAGGAAAAAATGAACAGTATTATTTAGTGAAGAGCAGCCCGGAACTTACCGGCGCATACTTAGTGGATGCAAAAGTTGAATTCGGCGGGGAGTATAACCTGCCTATAGTGAATATTGAATTTAACCGTGACGGCGCGAAGTTGTTTTCAGCTACCACAGGATTGAATATTAACCGTAACCTCGCGATTGTGCTGGATAATATTGTACAGTCCGCGCCTGTGATACGTTCAAAAATCCCTGATGGTCGTGCGATTATTGAAGGTAATTTTACGTTGGATGAGGCAAAAAATTTGTCAATCATCTTACGTGCCGGTGCACTACCTGCACCTGTGTATATAGTGGAGGAACGTACCGTCGGGCCGTCATTAGGACAGGATTCAATTAAGTGGGGTACATATGCGGCATTATTAGGATTTATTTTAATCCTGATATTTATGGGTGTATATTACCAGTTTTCGGGTATGATTGCGAATATAGCATTAATACTGAACCTTTTGATGTTGATGGGCATAATGGCGTATTTCCATTTTACGCTGACCTTACCCGGCATTGCCGGTGTTATTCTTAGTATAGGTATGGCGGTTGATGCGAATGTCTTAATATTTGAACGTATACGTGAAGAGTTGCGTAATGGTAAAACTATTCGTGTAGCGATAGATCAAGGATATGGGAAAGCTTTCTGGACAATATTCGATTCAAACCTTACAACATTAGCGGCTGCAATATTTTTGTTCCAGTTCGGTACTGGCCCGATTAAAGGTTTTGCTGTGACGCTCACCATAGGTATTATGATTAGTATGTTTACCGCAATTGTTGTGACAAAAGTTATATATGAACTTGCGCTTAAAGGCCGGACAGTAACTAAATTAAGTATTTAAATAAATAATATCTGAAGGGAGTTATAAGTAAGTTTTATGGAATTTTTTAAGAAAGTACCTAACATCGATTTTGTAGGGATGCGTTATGTGTTTTTCGGGTTTTCGGGTGTATTGATAGTCCTAACAATCCTTACCATGTTATTCCGGGGATTGAATCTCGGGATAGATTTCAGCGGGGGTAACCTCATACAATTGGGGTTCTCACAACAAATTAATCTCGGTGAGATCAGGAATATTGTTGGTGAAGCGGGATACAAAAATGCGCAGATTCAGGATGTCTCAACAAAACAGTCTGTGATTATCCGGTTGAGAGCGCAGCAAGGTGCCGGTACGGAAGTTGCTAAGAATCTTGTGGATTTTATCCAACAAAAAGTGCCGGGTAATGTGGTTATAATTGAACGTAATGAATTTGTGGGTGGCGCAGTTGGTAAATACCTTGTTGAGAAAACGTTTTATGCAATATTATTTTCGTTATTAGCGATTGTTTTATACGTTGCAATACGTTTTAAGTCAAGTACATGGGGTATTGCTGGAATTGTTTCACTTGCGCATGATGTGTTTGTTGTTTTTGGGATAGTCCTCATGCTTGGGCGGGAAACGTCGTTATTGACAGTAACCGCGTTGTTGACACTTGCCGGGTATTCCATTAATGATACAATTGTTGTGCTTGACCGTATCCGCGAAAATCTTAGGTTGAAAAGTAATCTTCAGTTAAAGGATATGATCAACGTAAGTATGAACGAAACGCTTTCCCGGACAATTATTACAGGTATATCAGTGATAATGGTTTTGGTAGTACTTGTGCTTATCGGAGGGGAAGTATTATACGATTTTTCGTTGACAATGCTGATAGGCGTACTGTTCGGTACGTATTCCAGTGTAGCCATTGCAATGCCTATCGCGTATGAGTGGGAACAATGGCGCAGGCGCGGGTTAGCTTCTAATAAAAACAAAAAGTGAAAAAAATTAAGAAGTTCAAACTTAAACTCAGCCAGTACTATGTTGAACGCGGGTTAAAAAAACGTGTGCCTGGGTTTGATCCTGACATCGCACCGGATGGTGTTAAGGATAATATTGAAGGGTTGGTACAACAGCTTGAACCTGCGGTGGTATACGAAACTCTACCGGTAAAAGATGTGGTGAAAGATTTTTTTCAAACTACAAAAATACCGAAGAAAGCTGTTGCAATAAGTTTTTTTATTTATAACTTCGGGAGGAATGAACTCAAACTTACATCTAGTGATGCAATCCCGCAGGAAATCAGTGAAAAAGTGTTTGTTGACACTGTTATTGAAGAAGCTAATAAGTTATCCTCAACATTTATTATCAACTTATTGAAAGAAGAAGCAAAAAAGGATGACTGTAACCTCGCTGAACCGGTATATGTTCTAGATAAAGTGTTTGAAGAGTATATTAATGATATGCTCAACGGTGAAAAAATAGGTGTTGAGTTAGGATCATGCGCGGGTGCTAATCTGGCAGGCTTGACTTTTGGTTATATATACTGGCTGTCAAAGTCCAAAGGTAAGCAGTCAAAGTAATGGTGCGCGAATTTTTGTTGTCCTCACTTGCCAGGTTGTATATTAACCTTGTGTGCTTCACATCAAAAAATGTGTTCTTGAATAAACAGGTTGTGGAAGAAGAATATCAAAATGGGAAGAATGTTGTCTATGCATTTTGGCATGGCCGTCAAGCATGGCTTGTGCATTCGCATAGAGAGAAAGGAATTGTTGTTATGACAAGCCTTTCCCGGGATGGAGATATTCAGGCGAAGATTATGTCAGGGTTTGGGTATAACATAGTCCGCGGGTCAAGTACACGCGGCGGAGTACATGCGCTGCGGGAAATGGTTAGGGATGCGGGTAAGTATGATATCGCGTTCGCAGTGGACGGCCCGCGGGGTCCTGTTGATGAAGTAAAATCCGGTGTTATAGTTGCAGCTAGGTTGCTTAAACGCAAAATTATACCTGTTACAACAGCAGTGAAGAAAAAAGTTTTGTTTAAGAAAGCATGGGATTTGTATCAGTTGCCGTTATTGTTTAATTATGGCGTGGTGTTTTACGGGAATCCTGTTACTGTAACAAAAGAGGATGATATTAATACAAAAACCGTTGAGTTGCAAAACGAACTTAAAAGGATTACACAGTTAGCGGATGAAGTTGTTAATACAAGAAATGTTATGGAGAAATCTTGAATGTTTCTGATTTACAGTATAATTTTTATTATTTTAGCGCCGGTATTATTGCTGCTTTTTCTTTTGCTGAATCCCGGAAGGTTCTACAAAGAGTTTGCGAGTTCTTTGTCTGAGCGGTTAGGATTTCCAGAGGTTACTCCCGCAGTGGAGGGTGTTAAGGTTGTATGGATTCACGCTGCGTCTGTCGGTGAGGTACAGACAGTGGAACCGTTAATCCGGTGCTTGAGGTCAATGTCTAAATCAAGAATTTATATTCATTTGTCGGTTAATACTTCTGCTGCGAGAGAAATTGCGCGGGATCGAAAACTCGCGGATAGTGTCGGATACGCGCCGGTAGATTTGATGCTTTGCGTTAACCGTTATTACAAAACAGTGAAGCCCGTGGTGCTGGTATTGACTGAGACAGAAATTTGGCCGAATATGATACAGCGGAGTAAGGTGTATGGAACAAAAGTTGTTATTGTGAACGGTAGGATATCGTCAAGGACGTTGAATTGGTATAAATTACTAAAACCTTTTTTTAAGAACGTTTTTGCTAAAGTTAATAAAATCCTTGCCCGCGGGGAGACGGATGCCGCGAGATTTATTGAAATAGGTGCCGGAAAAGATATTATTGAAGTTACGGGTAATATGAAGTTTGACCAGTTACGGGTTGGTGAAGCGAATAATACTAACAAAATTAAAACCTATAAATCGTTTGGGGTAACCCCGGATAAGCTAATTTTTGTTGCGGGTAGTGTACGGGAGAAAGAAGAAAGTTTGGTAGTAGAAACATATCACCGGTTATTATCAGTGTATCCGGAATTAAAGTTAATTATTGCGTTGAGGCATAATGAACGGGTTGGGGTGGTGGAAGACCTGTTGTTTAAATACGGAGTCAGCTACAATTATTATTCTAAGATAAAAAGCGTTGATGAAAAGTATGGGTGCCAAAGTGTGATTATTGATACTTATGGGGTATTGAAGCACGCATATTCCATAGCGACAGTAGTATTTGTGGGAGGTAGTTTAGTTCCTGCCGGGGGACATAATGTTCTGGAACCCGCAGCAATGGGTAAGCCTGTTATTTTCGGGAAATATATGGATAATTTTGAGCAGCCTGCGGAGAAGTTGGTTAAAAGTACTGCCGGGGTTATGGTTAATAATGAGGAAGAACTGTACTCACAGTTGCTTAATTTATTTAAGGATGCGCAGTTACGGAAGTCGCTTGGGGATAATGCTGTGCGTGTAGTTGAAACTTTCCGCGGGGCATCTGAACGTAATTGTAAATATATTTGTGACACTCTGGGAATATAAGGTTAAGTAGTAGGTAAATAAAGGGGTAGCACAATTAAAAATGTTTTAATAATCCAGTTAAGCCGTATCGGCGATGTAGTCTTTAGTTTACCCGCGCTGGCAGCATTGAGAGAATTGTATCCCGGTGCTTATATTACTTGGGTTGTGGATGACCGCTGTGCTGAGATTTTAGAAGGTAATACTGCGATAAATCAACTGCTGATTTTTCCGAGGTTTGCGTTGATACAAGCAGTACGCGCTGGTAAGTACGGCCTTGCTGCTGAGTTGTTATCGGATTTCACGAAAATACTTAGATCAAGAAAATATGATTTATCACTTGACCTCCACGGGTTGTTTAAGTCTGCTGTGATCGCGTTGATAGCCGGTGCAAAACTAAAGGTCGGTTCTTCAAGTACCAACGGTATGCGGGAAGGGAGCTGGATTGTTTCTAAACAAGTTAAGAGAGCGGATAATGCCGGGCATTGTATTGTCCGTCATCTTGAAGCCATAAAATATCTTGGCGGGGATATTACAAAAAAAGTATTTGAAATTAATATCAGTGAAAACGAAAGAGTTTTTATCGATAATTTACTGAAAAAAAATGGAGTGAATACCGCGGGTAAAGTTGTGGTTTTCCATGTAGGAGGTGGATGGGCTTCACGGCGTTGGCTACCGGAAAAGTTCGCGGAGCTTGCGGATAAGTTGGTGGAACAATACAAAATAATACCTGTCTTTGTGGGTGGTGAAGTTGGGGGTAAAGCTGAGGTTGGTTTAGTGGAAAGTGTGATTGCATTGATGAAAACTAAAGCGCTGGATTTCGCGAATATGTTAACCCTCAAACAATACTCAGCATTGCTGAAACGGTCCGTTATGTTTATAGGTAATGAAGCCGGGCCAATGCATATCGCAGGTGCTTTGGGTGTGCCGGTAGTAGCGATTATCGGGCCAACGGATCCTGGCCGTACAGGGCCTTACGGGGATAAAAATATTGTTGTACGCAAAAAAGTGAATTGCGCGCCGTGCCGGAAGAGGGATTGTCAACTGCGTATCTGTATTGATAAAATTTCAGTTGAAGAAGTTTTTAATGCTGCAGGGAAGTGGATGATTGATGGATAATATAAATAACGTTTTGGTTATTAAACTGAGTTCCATTGGAGATATTATTCATACAGTACCGGCAGTGAATTCAATAAAAAAAAGCTACCCATCTGTTAATATTGACTGGGTCGTGGATGATAGATGCGCGGATATTCTTAAGATAGTACCGAATTTGCGGAGAAACTTGGTGTTTAACCGCAAAAAATGGTCACGTGCGAGAACATTAGCGCAGGGAAGTGAGGTTGTTAAAGAACATAGTGTTTTTGTTAGAACCTTACGTGAGGCTGAGTATGATTATATCCTGGATTTCCAGGGCTTAGCGGTATCCGCTTATGTGTCTATTCTCTCGCGCGGGAAAAAAAGGTTGGGGGTAGCAAACCTACGGGAATTAAGTTGGTTGGTATCGCAAAGGGTTAGTAAAGATGGCCCGGCGGTACATGCAGTTGAGCGTGGATTAGCGCTTGCTAGAAAAATCGGTGCGGATGTGTCAAAGCCGGGATATGATTTAAGAGTTATTGCGGAAGATAATGAATGGGTGACCGGTATATTAAATAAAAAA